>CAXNHX010000026.1:0-10960 GCA_964202305.1 Aquiluna sp. | reverse complement strand
GCGTAGCCACTGCCTTGAAGTGCCCGGAGTAACTTTTCAGCCTTGCTCTCGAAGAGCCCGTCCGAGGCAGACCCAGAAAAGCGAACGGCTGCCATTAGCTTGCCCTCGACTCTGGAGATTTTGAGGTCGGTTCTCGGTGCCGGGGGCGAAGACATGTCGCTAGGCATCACAAACGAAACTTCGAAACCGGATGCCGTCTTTTGCTGCAGGACGGGAGCGGTCATGGCAATCTTCATCGAGGACTCGTTATTGCCAAATATGTAGTCGGCAAGATAGCCAAATGCCTGGTTCCCACTCTGAGAGAGGGAGCCAGGCATGGGCTTAGTAACGATGGTGTGAGGTGCATAGCGGCGGAGCTGAAAACCGGTTAGATCTTCAACGACCTCGTATGCCTGAATCTCAGTCAATTAGTTGACTGGCTCTTCCTCGCGGGAATTGGCAACAAAGGTAAAGGCGCCATCTAGGTAATCAACCAGGATGTCCTGTGCTCCGGAAATGGTTCCGGTCAGGATGCGCTCCGAGATCTCATCCTCAATCTCACGCTGCACAACCCTGCGAAGCGGTCTAGCTCCGAGTGACGGGTCGTAACCGAGTTCGATTAGCTTCTCCTTGGCCGAGGTGGTCAAGGTGAGCTTCAGGTCGCGGTCATCGAGACGCAGCTGCAGGCGCTTCACAAACAAATCGACAATCTGCAAGAGCTCCGCACGGTTGAGCTGTGGAAAGACGATTACTTCATCGACGCGGTTCAAGAACTCAGGTCTGAAGTTCTTCTTCAGCTCTTCGTTGACCCTTGAGCGCATTTGGTCGTAGTCGTTTTCGGCATTGCCCTCGAGGGTGAAGCCCAGTGCACCGCGAGTGATCTCGCGGGTTCCTAGGTTGGTGGTCATGATGATAATGGTGTTCTTGAAGTCCACCACGCGACCCTGGCCATCGGTTAGGCGACCCTCTTCGAGAATCTGCAACATCGAGTTGAAGATGTCCGGGTGTGCCTTTTCAATCTCGTCGAACAACACCACCGAGAACGGCTTTCGGCGAACCTTCTCGGTTAGCTGACCACCCTCGTCGTAACCGACGAAGCCCGGAGGAGCTCCGAACAGACGAGAGACGGTGTGCTTCTCGCCATACTCGCTCATGTCCAGAGCAATTAGTGCGTCTTCATCGTCGAATAGGAACTCGGCGAGCGCCTTAGCCAGCTCGGTCTTTCCTACACCGGTCGGTCCAGCGAAGATGAACGAACCAGAAGGTCGCTTCGGATCCTTCAAACCTGCACGCTGGCGCCTGATGGTCTTCGAAAGCGCGGCAATCGCTGCCTCCTGACCAATGACCCTGCGGTGAAGCTCCTGCTCCATGTAGATCAGCTTTGCGCCTTCATCTTCACCAAGCTTAAATACTGGGATACCGGTGGCCTGTGCAAGCACCTCGGCAATCAGGCCCTCGTCCACAATGCCTGGCTTGTCGACGTTGCCGTCGCGGAATTCCTTCTCCATGCGAATCTTCTCAGCGGTGAGCTTCTTCTCCTCATCGCGCTTGGAAGCTGCCGCCTCAAAGTCTTGGTCGGCAATGGCCTGCTCCTTGGCGGCCTTCACAACCGCAATTTTGTCTTCCATTTCCTTGAGCTCGGGAGGAGCTGAGAGGAAGCTCAGACGCATGCGAGCTCCAGCTTCATCAATGAGGTCAATGGCCTTGTCTGGCAAGAAGCGATCGGTCACGTAGCGATCGCTCATCGAAACCGCTGCAACGATCGCGCCATCGGTAATGGAGACCTTGTGGTGTGCCTCGTAGCGATCGCGAAGGCCCTTCAAGATGTTTATGGCCATAGCCGGGTTTGGCTCTGCAACCTGAACCGACTGGAACCTGCGAACCAGGGCGGCGTCCTTCTCAAAGTGCTTTCGGTACTCATCCAGAGTGGTGGCACCGATGGTCTGAAGTTCACCGCGAGCAAGCATCGGCTTCAGGATTGAGGCTGCGTCGATAGCACCCTCAGCAGCGCCTGCGCCAACCAGGGTGTGAATCTCGTCGATGAACGTAATGATGTCGCCACGGGTGCGAATCTCCTTGGTCACCTTCTTGAGTCGCTCCTCGAAGTCACCGCGGTAACGCGAGCCCGCAATAAGAGATCCCATGTCCAAGGTGTAGAGCTGCTTGCCTCTCAGAGTCTCCGGCACGTTTCCGGAGACAATTGCCTGGGCTAGGCCCTCAACTACCGCTGTCTTTCCAACACCTGGCTCACCAATCAAGATTGGGTTGTTCTTGGTTCGGCGAGAGAGAATCTGCATCACGCGCTCGATCTCACGCTCGCGACCAACCACTGGGTCGAGCTTGCCGTCTGCGGCAGCGTGGGTGAGGTTGCGACCGTACTGGTCCAAAATCTGTGAACCCTTGGGTTGTGGGTTGGTCTCGCCGCCCACAGAGACGGCCTCCTTGCCCTGGTACCCCGAGAGCAGCTGAATGACCTGCTGACGCACCTTATTGGTGTCAGCTCCTAGCTTGGTCAGCACCTGTGCTGCAACGCCCTCACCCTCTCGAATCAGACCTAGCAGCAGGTGCTCGGTGCCGATGTAGCTGTGGCCCAGCTGCAGAGCCTCACGAAGTGAAAGCTCGAGAACCTTCTTGGCTCTTGGGGTGAATGGAATGTGGCCAGATGGTGCCTGCTGGCCCTGACCAATGATGTCCTGCACCTGCTCGCGAACCTGCTCGAGGTTGATGCCTAGCGCCTCTAGCGCCTTAGCGGCAACACCCTCGCCCTCATGAATGAGTCCAAGCAGGATGTGCTCGGTGCCAATGTAGTTGTGGTTGAGTAGCTTCGCCTCTTCCTGAGCGAGCACCACGACCCTTCTGGCCTTATCGGTGAATTTCTCGAACAAGCGGCACCTCCTACAAATCTGTAATCAAGATGCTAGGGGGCGCATGGGGTCAAAACTAGGGCTGTTCGCCCAAGGCGTTAGCGCGCTTTGCGCGCTCCTCCGCCTCGATGCGCGCATAGGTGTCGCGCTCACCGCGATCGACCCTGAGGATTGCCCGCAGCATGATCCAGAAAATGAGCCCGACTAGTGCGGGTGGGATCAACGAAATTAGAACATCCAGGGTGGCTTCCCAAAAAGTCATGCTCGCCTCACTTCACCAATGGGAACAAGATTGTTTCTCGAATACCGAGTCCGGTCAGGGTCATCAGTAATCGATCGATTCCCATTCCCAGGCCACCCGATGGTGGCATGCCAAACTCGAGCGCCTTCAAAAACTCTTCGTCCAACTTCATAGCCTCTGGGTCGCCGGTGGCGGCAAGTTTTGCTTGCGCGATAAAGCGCTCGCGCTGCACCACAGGGTCTACCAACTCTGAGTAACCAGTTGCCTGCTCAAAACCGCGGATGTAGAGATCCCACTTCTCGACAACTCCTGGCTTGGAGCGGTGATCACGGGTTAGCGGGGAGGTGTCCACTGGGAAGTCAATAACGAAGGTTGGGGAGGTGAGGCCTGGCTTCACATAGTGCTCCCAGAGCTCCTCGACATACTTACCGTGTAGCGGGTGCTCGATTTCAATGTCAACGCTCTTAGCAAGCTTCTTGAGAGCTGCAATATCGGTCTGCGGTGTGATCTCCTGGCCGCATGCGGCACTGAGTGACTCAAACATCGAGACTCGGTCCCAGTTACCCCCGAGGTCATTGACGGTTCCGTCCTCAAGCTGAACCTGGTGGGTGCCAAAGACATCCATCGCAGCATTCTGAATCAGGTCCTGGGTCAACTGCATCATGGTGTGGTAGTCGCCATAGGCCTCGTAGGCCTCAAGCATTGCAAACTCTGGGGAGTGGGTGCGGTCGGCACCCTCATTGCGGAAGTTGCGATTGATCTCAAATACTCGTTCCAGGCCACCAACCACGGCACGCTTCAAAAAGAGCTCGGGCGCAATTCGCAGGAACAACTCGGTGTCGAAGGCATTGGAGTGGGTCTTGAAAGGTCTGGCAGACGCACCGCCATGCATCACCTGCAACATGGGAGTCTCAACCTCCATGAATGCCTGCTTGGCGAAGGTGCTGCGCAGCGACTGCATGACCTCTGAGCGAATCTTCACTACCTCGCGCGCGCGGTCTCGGACGATGAGGTCGATGTAGCGATGGCGCACTCGAAACTCTTCCCCGAGTTCGTTGTGCAGGTTTGGTAGTGGTCTTATTGTCTTGGCAGCCATCTTCCACTCGGCAGCTAAAACACTGAGTTCTCCGCGCTTCGAGGTGATTACCTCGCCGTGAACAAAAATGTGATCACCAAGGTCAACCAGGTTCTTCCAGTACTCCAGTGACTCTTCGCCAACCTTGTCCAGGGAAACCATGGCCTGGATTCGCTCTCCGGTGCCGGACTGCAGCGTTGCGAAGCAAAGTTTTCCGGTGTTGCGCAAGAACATCACGCGACCCGCAAGGCCCACCATGTCACCGGTAGAGATATCAGCCTCGAGGTTTGGGTAGTGGGCCTTGGTCTCCTCAATGGTGTGAGTGATTGGTAGCGAGACCGGGTAAGCGCCGTCGAGCTTGTTGAGCTGCTCGCGCTTTTGCATGCGAACCGCTATCTGCTCGGGAAGGTCTTCGCCCTCAAACTCTTCGCTCACGCCTCACCAATCATCAAATTGTCAATAAGTCGAACTTCACCCACCCAAGCCGCGATTATCAATCGCGCCCCGGGAAGGACCTGGTCCAAAACTTCAAAGCTCTCGGGATCAACGAGCTCCAGATACTCAAGTCTAGTAATCGGGTCAAGCTCTGCTTTGGCGGCCGCCAGAACGTTCTGTCTACTGCCACCGGCAGCCATTCCAGCTCGCAAAGCACGATTCACGCTACGGGCGGCTTCCATGTGCTCTGGTTGAATGCGAATGTTGCGGCTGGAAAGTGCCAGTCCGTGCTCATCTCTTATGGTCTCGCAGGAGACGATCTTGAGTGGCTCGCGCTCACCTGCATGAATCTGCTGCCGAACCATTTGCTTCACAAGAGCCAGCTGCTGCAGGTCCTTCTCACCAAAGTAAGCAGCGCTTGGCTGCACCAAGTCAAACAGTCGATTCACCACCAGCAGCATGCCGTCGAAGTGACCGGGACGGAATTCGCCCTCGAATCGCTCGCCCGCCGCCCCGGCTACTGGCTGCTTGAGCGTGATGCCCGGAGGGTAGACGTCGTTGTTCCCGGGCGCGAAGAGCAGGTCTACTCCGGCGTCGGTCAGGAGGCGTGCGTCAACGCCGAGAGTTCTTGGATAGTCCCCAAAGTCAGCCTGATCAGGAAATTGCTTGGGGTTCACGAAAACCGACGCAACCACGAAATAGCCATCCGAGAGGGCTCTCTCAACCAGAGAAAGATGTCCTTTGTGCAAAGCGCCCATTGTCGGAACAAGTGCGACTCGCTTGCCCGCCTGGCGGGCAAGAGTCAGCTGCGCATCCAACTCAGTTCTAGAGTGAGCAAGTTCCATCAGTAGGCATCCTCAGGGTCGATTCCCTTCACCGGCGCATAGAGCGCGGTCTCAACCGCGCTTCTAACCACCGGTGCGATAAGTCTTGCAGCATCGGGAACCCCAGCCTCATTCAAGATTCCAACTGCCTGCTGCACGACGAGCGAGGAGAAACCGCTGGCAACCTCAAAGGCTTCGGAGTAGGCAGCGCGCTGTGATTCCTGAATCACTGCTGGCTCCGCCCCCAGCTCAATGGCTAAGGCTTGCGCGATGGGCAGCAGTGGTTCGGGTGCGCTGATTGCGACGGTGGTGTTCTTCAAAACGGTGAGATCCATCGAGGTCCCAGTGAAGTGCATCACCGGGTGCAGAGCAACCGGGATGGCTCCGAGCCGAGCGGCTGCAGAAAGAACCTGATAACCATGGTGAGGAGAGAGCTGGACAATTATCTTTTTCGGGCCAAAGACCCCAAGGTCAGTCAAACCCTCGCAGGTTAGCTCGATGTCGGCGTATGGCACCGAGAGAATCACCAGGTCGGCATCCTCGGCTACGGCAGCCATGGGTGCGATGGGAACATCGGGCATGAGGTCTTCAACTCGCTCTATCGCAGCGGCAGACTCAACATAGACACCAATTAGTTCGTGTCCCGCACCGGCCCAGGCCTTGGCAAGAATCAGCCCTGCAGGCTCGTCGCCAATTACTCCGACCTTCATGCGGTCTCCTCCCCGCCATCACGCGGAGCCTTGCAATTGTTTTGACCAACTAGTCCCCCGACCAGCATGGCGATGGAGGAGACAACCGCGATGCTTGTGACCGAAACCGGCCCCGCTGGGGCAACAGAGAAGACCACCAACCAGATCAGTGCGCCGAAGTGCCAGCCAGCAAAGATGGTTCCAGCTAGCGCGGTTGCTCGCGAGAGAACTAGAGCGCGCAGCGCATAAAAGGGATTCGGGCGCTCAGGTCTTGGGCCCGACTTGTATTCCTCGACGGCCTTGCGGTAGCGATAGATGGGAAGCGTCGCAAGAACCACCGCCAAGCCAATCAGGGGCATGGTGACAATCAAACTGAGAGGCGATTGTGGAAAACTCTGTCCGAATCCAGCCAGCAGCTGGACCACATTGATGCTCAGAAAGATACTGCCGAGGGTGGTTCCAAAAAACACCCGGTAGCTAATCGGCTTCACTTTGCCACCGCCACCAAGTCACTCAGTTCCGACACCAAGTCGGCCACTGAACCTCGGCCAGGGAGGATCGCGTCGGGTTCAATCTCCAGCCAAGGCACCAACACAAAGCTCCGCTCGAACGCTCTTGGATGCGGAACAATCAGGCTCTTGGTCTCAATCAGCTCGAAACCATAAGTGATGATGTCGATGTCCAGAGTCCTTGGTGCCCAGCGCTGAATCCTGATTCGACCGAACTCGTTTTCAATCTCATTAAGTGCTGCCAGCAGCGCCTTGGGCTTGAGGGTGGTTTCTACCTGAACCACGGCATTGAGATAGCTGGGTTGCTCAGGATCGTAACCGGAGTCGGTGAGGGCCACTGATTCGTAGATCTCAGATTGCTTCAGAAGCTTGATGCCCTTGGTTTTAGCGATTCGCCCAATAGCCGCCTCGATGGTGGCCCTGCGGTCTCCGAGGTTGGCGCCCAGCGAAAGGACCGCTACAGCCTTCACCGCTGATCCCCGAGAGCCGTAACGATGACATCGGAAAATTCTTGGGTCAGCGGAGCGGAAGGTTTGTGAATCGATATCCCGCAACTGAGAATTTGCTCACTCATGCTCAGAACCGCGGCCTGCAGGCGAGCACTCAATGCTTCCAGCAAGTCATTGCGCTCGGCATTGAAGCTCGCCTCAAGAAGATCTGCAACTTCCGCATAGGACACAGTCTGGGCTAGCTCGTCCTCACCGCTGGCCTCGACCACAAGCGTGCAGTCAATGAAGAATTCCTGGCCGTAATCCTTTTCGTGTTGGAGCACCCCATGAAAACCGAAGAGCTTCAGGCCAACCAGCTCGATGCGAAATCTCACCTGGCACTCTCCGATTCCTTCAGGGCCGCAACCACCTTGATGGCATCGCTGGTCGCCTCGACATTGTGGACTCGAACGCCCCAGAGTTTGCGCTGAAGCAACAGGGCGGTGAGAACCGCGGTGGCAACATCGCGGCGAGGATTCGAGACTGATCCAGGATCCGCCTCGTTTAGCACCGAGGCCAGGAAGCGCTTGCGTGATGCCCCCACCAAAATTGGCAAGCCCAGCTGCTCGAGCTCATTTAGCCTTGCGACCAGATCCCAGTTCTGTTTCATGTCTTTCGCAAACCCAAGACCTGGATCGACGATGATTCGCTCTCGTGAAATGCCGTTGGCGACCGCCATTGAGACCTGCTCGGCAAGCTCACCCACCACCTCGCGAGCGACGTCGGAGTAGGTGACCAAACCGTCCATCACGTCCGAGTGCCCTCGCCAGTGACCAAGAATGTAGCTGCAGTTGAGCTTGGAAATCGCTCCAAAAATCTCGGGATCAGCTAGCCCTCCAGAGACGTCATTGACGATGTTGGCTCCATGCTCCACCGCAAGTTTCGCGGTGGAGGAATTCATGGTGTCGATGGAGATCAGCACATCAAGTTCTTTTGAAATCTGAGACACAATCGGAAGCACGCGGTCCTGTTCCTCGGCCAAAGACACTCGCATTGCCCCGGGACGGGTGGACTCGCCACCTACGTCAATGATTTCTGCACCCTGCTCGACCAGTAGTCGAGCCTGCTTGAGAGCTGCCTCCGGAGCCAAAAACTGACCGCCATCGCTGAAGGAGTCAGGGGTTATGTTCAAAACCCCCATCAGCTTGGGCCGAGTCCAGTCCTTCATAACTACCTGTTTATCAAAGCCATCGCCTCTTGGCGATAGCTGGGCTCTGTGAATACCCCTCGTGAGGCAATAGTCACTGTGTTGACCTCGGGTTGCCTCGCTCCACGAGACGCAACGCACTGGTGCCTGGCCTCGATAACAACCAGCACTCCCTTGGGATCAAGGCCTGCCACCAGCGCATCTGCGACCTCTGTCGTGAGACGCTCCTGTAGTTGTGGTCTTGAGGCGATGATCTCCAAAACCTTTGCCAGGCGGCCAAGTCCAGCGAGCTTCTGGTTTGGGAGATAGGCAATGTGGGCAACCCCGGTGAAGGGCAACAGGTGGTGTTCACAGATCGAGACCAGGTCGATGTCCTTCAGAATCACCGTTTCAGCATCTTCAGCCGGAAAAGTCTCACCGATGGCACTCAGTGGGTCGACTCCGATGCCTCTGAAGAATGATGCGTAGGCCTCGGCAACCTTTTCGGGGGTGGATTGCAATTCCTCACGATTCGGATCCTCGCCAATCGCCAAGAGAATCTCGGTGACGGCAGCACGAATCCGATCAGCCTGCATTTTGCTCGCTCTTAGCCTCGGGGGCTTCCGCCTCTGGTGTTGGCTCAGGCTCAGGAAGGGCCTCAAGTTGCTTGACCTTGCGCTCGGGAACCGTGATCGGGCCCTTGGTTCCAACCGCGCGCCTTGGCGAGGAGCGCCAGGTGCTGCGCTCGGAGACCTTCTTGATGCCCTTGAAGATAACTGCAATCTCGTCCTGGTTCAGGGTCTCCTTCTCGAGGAGCTCCTTTGCCAGTTTGTCCAAGATTCGGCGGTTTGCGGTAATGGCCTTGTGTGCCTCATCTAGGGCACTATCCAGGATGGCGCGAACCTCGTTATCGACAACCTGGGCCATCTCGTTCGAGTAACTCGAGTGCGTTGTTAGTTCGCGACCCAAAAATGGTTCTGCGGTTCCAGACCCAAGCGAGATTGCCCCAACCTTTGCGCTCATGCCGTATTTGGTGACCATGGTCCTAGCGATGTTGGTGGCCTTCTCAAAGTCGTTTGAGGCTCCGGTGGTTGGGTCCTTAAAGACAATCTCCTCCGCGATGCGGCCACCCATTGCATAGGCAATCTGGTCCAGCAACTGATTGCGAGTAATCGAGTAGCGATCCTCCATGGGCATGACCATGGTGTAGCCGAGGGCTCTGCCTCTTGGAAGAATCGTGATCTTGGTGACCGGGTCGGAGTAGTTCAGTGCACCTGCTACAAGAGCGTGACCCGCCTCGTGATAGGCGGTGATGACCCGCTCCTTGTCCTTCATGACTGCAGACTTCTTCTGGGGTCCGCCGATCACTCGGTCAATTGCCTCATCGATGATCTCGTCGGTGATTTCTGGGCGGTTGAGTCTGGCGGCCAAAAGAGCAGACTCGTTCAAAACGTTTGCCAAATCGGCTCCGGTGAACCCGGGAGTGCGGCGGGCAACCAGAGCCAGGTCGATGTCCTCGGCTATTGGTTTGTGCTTGGCGTGAACCTTCAGAATCTGCTCACGACCCTTTAGGTCTGGGGCGTTCACGCCAACCTGGCGATCAAAGCGACCTGGGCGCAAAAGCGCTGGATCCAAAACATCGGGGCGGTTGGTTGCCGCAATCAAAATCACATTGACGTTGGTGTCAAAACCATCCATCTCGACCAAAAGCTGGTTCAGGGTCTGCTCACGCTCATCGTTACCGCCACCGATACCGGTGCCGCGGTGACGACCAACAGCATCAATCTCGTCAACGAAGATGATTGCTGGCGCGGACTGCTTAGCCTGCTCAAAGAGATCGCGCACCCTGGAGGCACCAACGCCAACAAACATCTCAACAAAGTCCGAACCCGAGATTGAGAAGAACGGAACGCCGGCTTCACCAGCAACAGCCTTGGCGATCAGGGTCTTTCCGGTGCCAGGGGGACCGTAGAGCAAGACTCCTCGAGGAATCTTGGCTCCCATGTCAACAAACTTCTTGGGACTCTTGAGAAAGTCCTTGATCTCGGTGAGCTCTTCCAAAGCCTCCTCGATACCGGCAACATCCTCAAAGGTGATGGTGGAGGTTTCCTTGGTCACCATCTTGGCTCTGGACTTGCCAAAGTTCATGACGCCTCGGCCGCCACCACCCATTGAGCTCAGCAGGAACCAGAACAAGGCCAGGATGATCAGTAGCGGAAGCAGTGAACCAAGGATTGCCAGTAGCCAAGGGGTTGATGGGACATCGTCTGTCCAGCCCTCAGAGATAGTCGAGCTGGCAACAATTTCAGCAACCGAGCTGGCTCGGCCGCTGACAAAGTAGAACTGTACAAACTCGCCATACTCACCATTGGTTGCCGACAGTTGGACGTCGACCCGCTGGTCGCCGTCAATCACCGTGACAGCCTTTGCCTGGCCAGAGCTGATCAGCTCGAGACCGACCTGGGTGTCGACGCGGGTGTACTGATTGCTGGAGAGCAGGGAGCTACCAATTAGCACGACCGTCAGGGCGAGCGCTAACCAGAGCCATGGCCCCTTGAGAAACTTTTTCAACTTCATGTATTTGGCTGAGCCCTATCTTTGAAAGCTGTTAACTGTAGACGCTTGGTGACAGCACTCCGACACCGTCTAGCGAGCGGTAGCGCTCGTCGTAGTCAAGGCCATAGCCAACAACAAACTCGTTGGGGATATCAAACCCCACCCATCGGACAG
>CAXNHX010000025.1:0-11056 GCA_964202305.1 Aquiluna sp. | reverse complement strand
CGTTTCGGATGCGGGCAAAAATTGCAGTGGAAACTGTCGGTCCAAGGCGCACGGGACTAGTTGTAACTGAGCTACCCTATCTCGTGGGGCCAGAACGGGTTATCGACAAGATCCGAGATGCGGTTGGGTCGAAAAAGCTTGAGGGTATTCACAACGTTGTAGATCTAACTGACCGCGACAATGGCCTGAGACTTGTGATTGAACTTAAGACTGGGTTTGATCCGAGCTCGGTTATCGAAGCACTTTACCGCTTGACGCCTTTAGAGGAATCCTTCGGAGTCAATAACGTCGCGCTCGTTGAGGGACGGCCGCAACAGCTTCCACTCAAGGCACTACTCGAGGTCTATCTAAAACACCGCATCGAGGTAGTAACGCGTCGATCCAAGAATCGGCTTGACAAGCGCCGCGCTCGACTTCACCTCCTGGACGGTCTTCAAATTGCTGTCCTAAACATCGACGAGGTCATCGAGGTCATCAGAACTTCGGATACCGCCGAAAGTGCCAAGGATCGACTTCGAACTGTGTTTGACCTATCAGATCTGCAGGCTGAGTACATCCTAGAACTCAGGTTGCGTCGACTCACCAAGTTTTCAATCATCGAACTTGAGCAAGAAGCAGAGCAACTAAGGTCTGAGATTGCGGAACTCGAAAAGCTCCTGAACTCCGATTTGCTCATCCGGAGTCAGGTGTCACGTGAACTCGAAGAGGTTTCCGAGGCCTACGGTGATGCCAGGCGCACAGAGCTCATAGATGGTGAAGGTTCCGTCGTATCTCGCAAACCAGTATCCGTTGCAGAGATCGAGGATGCTCCAGCGGTGGTCGTGCTATCCCCGACCGGTGTCATCTATCGAACCCATGAGCAAGCAGATTCTGATGTTGGCACCACGATCCTCACCAGCACGCGAGCGGATGTCGGCTTTATCACCTCGAGCGGGAAGGCCATTCGAGTGCACGTCAGCGACCTACCTTCAAAAACACCTGGTGTCTCAGGCCAGCTCCCCGAGGCTGCAGACTTTCTTGGGCTCGAGCGCGTCGGTATTTCCGGAATAATCCCCTGGGCTTCGAGCGAAACCTTTGCCCTCGGCACACGCCAGGGGGTCGTAAAGCGTTTTGAGGGCCCACTCCCAGATCGCGAAGAAGTCGAGATTATTGGCCTCAAGGAATTTGATGAGGTTCTAGGAATCCAACCTGCATCAGACGCCGCCAAGCTGGTATTCGTATCCGCGGAGGCGAACTTGCTCGTCTTTGAAGCATCTGCTGTAAGGCCCCAGGGGTTGCCGGCCGGAGGTATGGCGGGAATCAACTTAGGCCAAAGCCGTGCGATTTACTTTGGTGTCTCAACTGGTGCTGAGTATTTGGTGACGGCTGCAAACAACTCCCAGGCTTTGGGTGCTACTGACCCTGGCTCAATGAAGATCACACCGCTGGCTGCCTACCCCCAGAAAGGTCGCGCAACTCAGGGTGTTAGGTGCCAAAGGTTTTTGAAGTCTGAGGACCAGCTCTATTTTGCAGGCCTGGCCTCAGTCCCAACCGTTGTTGACCTGGATGGAAATCCCATGGATTCGACAGAGCCAGATCCGCGGCGCGATGGAAGCGGCAGGACTGCAGCAAGCTACCTAGCTGCCTGCTACTAGGCGTCGATTCGCTCGCGGTCGAAGCTATCCGCAGATGCGACTATGAAATCTCGTCGTGGAGCAACTTCATTGCCCATAAGTAGTTCGAACACCTCAGCTGAAGCTTCTGCATCGGCAGCCGTGATCCTGCGCAGCATGCGGTTCTGCGGCATCATCGTGGTTTCAGCCAACTGGTCAGCATCCATCTCTCCAAGGCCCTTATAGCGCTGGATTGGCTGTTGGTAGCTGACGCCCTCACGTTCGAGTTTCGCGAGCAGGTCTGTGAGTTCTTGTTGTGAATAGGTGTAGACCGCTTCTTTGCTGCGGCCCCGCTGAACCATGACTCGGTGCAGCGGAGGCACGGCTGCGAATACCCGGCCGGCCTCGACCAAGGGTCGCATGTAGCGGAAGAAGAGTGTAAGTAGCAATGTGCGAATGTGTGCACCGTCGACATCCGCGTCGCTCATCAGGATGATCTTTTCGTATCGCACCGCTTCGAGATCAAAGGTGCGCCCTGAACCTGCCCCCAAAACTTGAATAATTGCGGCGCACTCGGCGTTAGAAAGCATGTCAGAAAGCGATGCCTTCTGAACGTTGAGAATCTTGCCTCGAATCGGTAGCAAAGCCTGAAAAGCAGAGTCTCTTGCAAGCTTCGCGGTTCCCAAGGCGCTGTCACCCTCGACTATGAATAATTCTGAACCCTTGGTGGCGTCTGCCCGACAGTCAACAAGTTTGCTCGGCAATGAGGATGACTCGAGCGCGTTCTTTCTTC
The DNA here is from genome assembly GCA_964202305.1 of Aquiluna sp. Lineage (GTDB taxonomy): Bacteria > Actinomycetota > Actinomycetes > Actinomycetales > Microbacteriaceae > Aquiluna. The sequence goes on along the minus strand of CAXNHX010000025.1, from coordinate 8,671 downwards.
TCTGGGTGTCCTTCAGGGTTCGTGCCGAGATTCGGGCCTTGGCCTCAGACACCACCTTGTCCAGCAGGTTCTCAACCTCCTGCTTGGTTCCCTTCACTTTCCCTGAGAAGAAATCATCGAACCACTTAGAAGTGGCGTTCGAAACCAGTGCCTTGATGGCCGGCGTGCCAAGAACTTCTTTGGTCTGACCCTCGAACTGAGGTTCTGGGAAGCTCACTGATACGACAGCGGTCAGGCCGGTCATCACGTCATCACGCTCGATCTTCAAACCGGTGGCCTTGAGTTTGCGGGCAGAGGAATCGATCGCTGCCCTAAATGACTTGAGAAGCCCCTGCTCGAACCCCGCTAGGTGAGTTCCGCCCTTTGGTGTTGAGATGATGTTGACGAAACTTCTAACCTCAGTATCAAAGCCGGTCCCCCAGCGCAGCGCTATGTCGATCTTGCAATCACGCTCGACCTCTTTAGAGACCATGGCGCCTTGGTTCTCGTCAAGCACTGGCACTGTCTCGCGAAAGTGCACGGTGCTCTGGATTCTGTGTGTCTGTGTTAGCTGAGCATCCTTACTAAGGTGCTCGACATACTCAGCGATCCCGCCCTGATACTGGAAAGTGTCCATGTGGCCGGATTGGTCTGTGACCGTGAGTTTTAGCCCAGGGACTAGGAATGCCGTTTGTCTCAGCCTCGAGGCAAGATCAGATGGCGAGAATAGAGCGCTGGCCTCGAAGATTTGAGGGTCTGGCCAGTAGCGCACTCTGGTTCCGGTGACACCCTTCGCAACCTTGCCGATGATTCGAAGCTCACTTTGGTCAGTGAAGGGTTCGAAGTTCGCATCAGGTCCGGGCGCTGAGAAGACACCGGGCTCCCCTCGCTTGAAGCTCATAGCGTGCGTTTTGCCGTCGCGGTCAACCTCGACATCCAGCCTTGCGCTGAGCGCGTTAACAACCGAAGCACCCACACCGTGGAGCCCGCCAGAAGCGCCGTAGGAGCCTCCGCCAAACTTTCCACCCGCATGCAATTTTGTGAAAACAACCTCAACGCCTGTGAGTCCGGTACGTGGCTCGATGTCGACTGGCACACCGCGACCGTTATCCGAGATCTTCAGACTGCCGTCATCAAAGGCCTCAACAGATATAGCGCTGCCGTGGCCTGCGAGGGCTTCGTCCACAGAGTTGTCAATTATTTCCCAGAGGCAGTGCATCAATCCCCGGGCGTCGGTGGAGCCGATGTACATCCCAGGGCGCTTGCGAACAGCCTCTAGTCCTTCAAGGACGGATAGATGCCTCGCGTTGTAATCGGTCACGCCAGAACACTAACTAGCAACAACAGTTTCGAGGACCCAACACTTCGCAGTTAGCGAAACAGAGCGCAAATTGGAATTAGTTTGACGGGTTCGTGCTTGAATACTCTCACGATGGAAGACATTAGAGAAGTAGAGAAGCTAGTAGCTTCAGACCGTTGCGATGTTTGTGGAGCGCAGGCTTACATTCGAGTCCAGATGGACAGCGGGGAGCTTCTCTTCTGTGCCCACCACGGCAATGCCAACAAGGAAAAGCTTCAGCCACTTGTGATCAACTGGCACGACCAGTCGGAAGAACTTAACCAGAAGTAGTTAGAGCCGCTCAATCCACTGCAGTTGTTGATTTGTCAATGAAAGCTCAAGTCCTAAACCAGCAGCGATCCTCTTCGTTAGTTCAATGTTCTTTGCAAGAACGGGACCAAACAGTGTTGTCCCAATAAACAACCCCTCGATAAAGAGGTCTTGTTCAAGCACCTCAGAATTTCGGTAGCCCCTAACGCGCATACCGAAAGCCCCCACTTCCCTGAACTCGCTGACGCGCTGTCCATAATCAAGGTTCGGCATGCCGTTCACCCTTGGAGCGAAGAACTCGTAACAACTGCCAACAAGTAGCGTCGCCAACCCTTTCGAAAGTCGCTGCTCCAACCCAGGCACAAAGGTCTCGAGCTCGCTCTCGAACTCCCGCATTGCGGCTCTGGAGGCGTCTCCGAATAATACGAAGTCTGCCCCCTCAATCGAAGCTTTATCGAATCTTTGCTTCGAGAAGTGTTCAAGAGCCTCCAGGTTTCCCTGATCACCATTGTTATTGAAGTACTGGGCTCGGAAACTGAAGACGCTGGTCACTTGGCAACCTTTGTGTAGCGACGGAATCGCCTCATCGCGTCTGCGGAGAACAAAATGGTTGGGTTCTCACCTGAAAGATCAAAGAAAGCCTTTGTTGCCTCCGGAATCTCAGGTTGAACTGTCCCAACTTCAACTCCTGCCACGGAGAGCCTCAGGGCCAGCTCGTAAGCATTGAAACCACCCACAACGTCCACTCTGTTCAGCTGAGTGAAATCAACAGTCCATAGCCAACTTGGGTCATGGATGTCGCGTCCGGCCATGAGCATCAGCGGTGACTCGGTTCCGCTCAGTTCATTTAGGTTCAACTGAAAGCTTGTTGGGTTCTGCACCAGCCTGAGGTTCACTGACCTGCCAAGAACCTCTGTTCGCTCATTCCTAGCAAACACACCCTTGGTTGACTTGAATTGTCTAGCTACGAGCCCGAAGTCCAAGGTGACCAGTTGCGAGGCGGCGGCTAGCGCTGCCGCATAGTTCAGTGCTAGCGCGGCGGAATCTGCAGCCACCTCAAAAGACTCGGCCTTGAAGTTCACCAGGTAACCCTTATCGGCTGAGTGCGAGACCGAGACAATCCTTTGCACCTCTGGATGTGGCCCGAAGCTAAGAGCATAGGTTGGAGCAAAGGGTGAATCTCTGAGCGCGTCGTCTAAACCGAATCCAGAAACGCCTGGGTGCTCGGCGGCAAACTGCGTCAAATTCTTATCGTCGGAGTTCACTATTAGGGCAGTCGCCCCAAGTCCGATTGTTTTCAGCTTCTCGGCCACGAGTTCGGGATCAACAAATCGGTCTAGCTGGTCAGAGAGGACGTTCGTGAGTACGGCCAGTCGAATGGTCAGCTCGGATGCCAGAGCGGCGCCATGGCCCTCGTCCCACTCCAACACGGCGATGTCATAGTCGATGCGTCCTCGGATGTCAGATTCCTTCAGCACTGCAGCAAAAAGGCCCTGCTTTATGTTGGCAGTTGAGGGATTCGTGAAGACCCGTAACCCGTGGTTCTCAAGGAGCTTTACGAGTTGATAGGTGGTTGAAGACTTACCGGCAGATCCGGAAACCACCACGACACCGTGCTGGCATGAATCAAGTGCTTTACGGAGCAGTTTCGGGTCAATGCGACTCGCTACTACACCGGGAAAAGCAGAGCCACCGCCGCGCCTGAAAATGCGAATGAGCGAGCGAAGCAGTTTGCCAATTGCTACTGCTAGCAGGGTCCGCATTAGTTGTCCAGGTAGTCCCTGAGTAGCTGGGAGCGTGATGGGTGTCGCAATTTAGACATTGTCTTCGACTCAATCTGACGAATACGCTCTCGAGTCACCCCGAACTTCTCACCAATCTGGTCAAGCGTCATCTGAACCCCGTCACCCAGACCGAAGCGGGACTTGATAACTCCGGCCTCTCGGGGGTGGAGCGACTCAAGTACACGCTCGAGCTCCTGCTGCAGCATGGTGAAACCAACGGCGTCAGCCGGAACGACAGCCTCTGTGTCCTCAATGAGGTCACCAAATTCGCTGTCACCATCTTCACCTAGTGGGGTTGAGAGTGAAATTGGCTCACGGCCATACTTCTGAACCTCAACCACCTTTTCAGGGGTCATGTCCAGCTCAGCAGCTAGCTCTTCGGGGGTTGGTTCGCGACCTAGATCCTGCAGCAACTGTCGCTGAACTCGAGCAAGCTTGTTGATCACCTCAACCATGTGGACAGGAATACGAATGGTTCTGGCTTGGTCAGCCATAGCGCGGGTGATCGCCTGACGGATCCACCAGGTCGCATATGTGGAGAACTTATATCCCTTGGTGTAGTCAAACTTCTCGACCGCGCGAATCAGACCTAGATTTCCCTCTTGGATGAGATCCAGGAACTGCATCCCTCGTCCGGTGTAACGCTTGGCCAGCGAAACCACGAGGCGGAGGTTGGCCTCAAGAAGGTGGCTCTTCGCCCGCTGCCCGTCCTTCACAACCCAGTTCAGGTCTCTCTTCTCAGCTGGAGAGAGTTTGGTTTCTACGCTCAGTTTCTCCTCAGCAAAAAGTCCGGCCTCAATACGCTTAGCCAGCTCTACCTCAAGCTCGGCATTAAGTAGCGCGACCTTACCGATCTGCTTTAGGTAATCCTTGACGGGGTCCGCAGTGGCCCCAGTAATAGTCAGGTTTTGGACTGGGATGTCATCCTCGTCGTCCTTGATAACCAAGATGTCACTTGGAAGCTGAATCGACTCAGTCATTGGTTCGGAGTCTTCTGACTCATCAACCTTCACAACGTCCTCTGTCGTAAGGTCAACTGCAGAGGTTGCCTCTGCAACAATCTCGGTTACGTCGATGTCCTCGACATCATCCAGTTCCTCGTCGATCTCGTCAACGGGTGCAGCCTTCTTACCGCGCGGCTTGGTGGCGGTTGTCTCGGCTTTTGCCTTGGAAATGGTTGCGATGATATCTTCCTTGCCTCGGGCAGACTTTAAACCCTTGTCAAGTCGCGAGACCTGAAAGGGTTTGTCATAGTATGCCACGGCTTTCGCCGCAGGAGTGGTAAAAGCGCGAAATCAGCTGATTTATTCCTCGGTTTTGCGCTTGCGCATGGTTGCCAGATACTGCTCTAGCTCTTCCGCTAGCTCATCCGCTGTTGGAGGACTTGCAGTTGGTTTCCCGATGGGTGCGCGCGACGGGCCTGATTCACCTGTCGCATAGCCCTGCTCGAGTGTCTGAACAAGCTTTGCAAGCTCAGCATTCTCGCTGACCTGAGTTTCCACTTTGGTATCGAACTTGCTGGCTTCCTCGCGGAGTTGATCGGTAGGGAAAACCAATCCAGTGGCGGCGGTGATCATTTCAATACCGGCGAGAGCGGCCTTCGGCACCTCGTTGTCGGCAAGGTAGTGAGGGACTAGCAGCACAAACCCCGCGATTGGAAGGCCATGCTGGGAGAGTCTGAACTCAAGCAGGTGAATCACGTTGCCTGGAACCTGGGTCTGTGGCTTCCACTCCGAGAAGCGTTCGATCATGTCACTTCGGTTCCCACTCACCGTGACACCAACTGGTCTGGTGTGCGGGATGGGAAACGGTATGGCGTGCACCCAAGTGAAGCTCTTGACCTCCAGAAGTTGGACAAGCTCAACGATGGACTCCGCGAATGCTTCCCAGCGCATGTCTGGTTCGTAGCCTTCCAAGAATAGAAATGGCTGATCGGCTTCGTCTAGCACTTTGTAGATAGCTAGGGTCTGTGGCTCATAGGACTCGATGTGGTCCTTCTCGAAGAACAAAATCGGTCGTCTCGAGCGGTAGTCAAGCAGCTCATCGTTGTCAAAGCGAAGCACGATCTCGTTGTCCAGATTGGCGAAGAAGTGCTCGGAGATCTGCCCGATAGTTGTCCCGGAATCGGTGAAGCCAGAGAGCATCGCAACCATTGGTAGGCCCTTCAAGGCCTCAATGTCTCCATACATTCTGTATAGCTTGCTCATGCGCCGATACTAACCCACCTACACTTTTGTCCCATGAACGAAATAGCGCTTATCCACACCATGCCCAAGGGCCTTTACCAACTGGTCGTTGGTGTGGCAGATGATCAGCCTCATGTCGAGTTGAAGCACCTGAGTAAGGAACAACTTGCTCTACTCAAAATTGATTCCAAGCCAAAGTCCTGCGTCGTCGTCGGGCGCGAGGAGGGGAGCCTGATCGCGATCGGAATAGCCGATCGCTCCAAGCTCAAGGATTTTGGAGCGAGTGGGGTTCGAACTGCTACCAGCAATGAGGCAGTGGTGTTCGACCTGCGGGGATTCGACTCACAAGATGTGCTCGACGTCTCGCTCGGAGCTCTTCTCGGTGGAAAGACACATTCGAACTATCGAAAGAAGAATGACTCCCCCAGCTCAATCAGCTTGCTAGTTGATGAGGGTCTTGAGGTCGACCTGCGACCGATTCATGTCGTAGCCAAGGAAGTTCTCACTGTTCGAGAACTCATCAACACGCCTGCGAACGATCTTTGGCCTGCGAAGCTTGCCGAGATAGTTGAGCAACACTTGAAGAAGTCCAAGGTCGAAGTTGAGATCTGGGATGAGAAAAAGCTGGAGAAAGAGCGCTGCGGCGGAATCCTTGCCGTTGGGAAAGGGTCTTCACGGGGTCCAAGGCTTGTCATTATGAAGTATCGAGGCGGAGGCAAGCACCTTGGTCTTGTGGGCAAGGGAATCACCTTCGACACTGGTGGACTATCTCTCAAGCCAGCGGATGGCATGGTCGGAATGAAATACGACATGGCCGGATCCGCAACGGTGTTCGGAGCTATTTCGGCGATCGCGAAACTTGGCCTAAAGGTCAACGTCACAGCGGTCATGGCTATTGCTGAGAACATGCCCTCGGGGCAGGCGACTCGTCCCGGCGATGTAATCACGATGCGCAACGGCAAAACCGTTGAGGTTATCAACACAGATGCAGAGGGACGTCTGGTGCTGGGAGACGGTCTAGATGTAGTCGCGGAGTACAAACCCGACCACATCGTTGATGTCGCAACCCTCACTGGTGCCGCAACCATTGCGCTTGGCAATCGCTACGCCGGTGTAATGGGACACGGCGCAGCCATCGACGCGATGCTTAGAGCTGCAGATAAGGCAGAGGAACAGCTTTGGCACATGCCACTGCCGGAGGAGCTCCGACAGGTGCTCGACTCCGACATTGCCGATCTGACCAATGCAAAGGTTGGAAACAGAGCTGGCGGCATGCTGGTAGGAGCGCACTTTCTCAATGAATTTGTATCTAAGGAGCAGTCTTGGGCGCATTTGGACATCGCCGGTCCGGCCAACAATGCAGGAACTCCTTACTCAGTAAACCCAGCAGGAGCTACAGCTGTCATGCTCAGGTCGTTAGTCGAACTCGCTAGAGAGATGGCCACTGAGTAGGTATTAGACTTTCCCTGTTTCTGCAGACATTTGGAGCTGGTTTGGCCGATAGTAATTTTGACCTTGTAATTCTTGGTAGTGGTAGCGGCGGGTACGCCGCAGCCCTCAGAGCGGCTCAGCTGGGGCTGTCCGTAGCGCTAATAGAGCGCGACAAGCTAGGTGGCACTTGCTTGCACCGAGGTTGCATTCCAACCAAGGCGCTGCTGCACTCGGCCGAGGTTGCTGACACCACCAAAGAGGCTGCAAATTACGGAATTCAAGCTACTTTCCAGGGCATCGACATGCCAGCGGTCAACAAGTACCGCGAGTCAATCGTTGACAAGCTCTACAAGGGCTTGACGGGACTTGTAGGGATGCAGAAGAGCATCACCTTCATCGAGGGTGAGGGCCGCATGACTGGCCCCAAGTCCGTGACGGTGGGCTCCGAGACCTACACCGGCAAGAATCTTGTGCTGGCGACTGGTTCGATAACGAAAACCCTAGGGATTGAGATTGGTGGACGCGTTATCACCAGCGACCAGGCAATTCTTATGGACTGGATTCCAAATCGCGTTGCGGTTCTGGGAGGCGGCGTAATCGGCGTTGAGTTTGCATCTGTCTGGCGTTCCTTCGGCGCCGAGGTCGTCATCATCGAGGGTCTGGACCGCCTTGTTCCGAACGAGGACCCCAGTATGTCTAAGGGCCTTGAGCGCGCTTACCGCAAGCGCGGCATTGAAACCAAACTTGGCAATAAGTTCAAGAGTGTCTCTCAGTCCGATAATGGCGTCACGGTCGAGCTAGAGAACGGCGAGCTTGTAAATGCTGACCTGCTCCTGGTTGCCGTTGGTCGAGGACCAAACGCGACTGGCTTTGGTTTTGAAGAACAGGGAGTCGCAATGGATCGGGGCTTTGTGCCGACCAACGATCGTCTGATGACCAACCTCCCGGGTGTTTACGCAGTTGGAGACATCGTGCCTGGGCTGCAGCTTGCCCACCGCGGCTTCATGCACGGAATCTTTGTGGCGGAAGAAATTGCGGGCCTCAACCCTATGCGCGTAGAGGAATGGGACATTCCGCGGGTGACCTACTGCGAGCCCGAGATCGCCTCCGTTGGCTTGACAGAAGCTCAGGCCAAAGAGCAATACGGGGCGGACAACATTTCTATTTACGAGTACAACCTCGCTGGCAACGGAAAAAGCAACATCCTTGGTACAGCTGGTGTCGTGAAGCTAATCCGCGAGAACAATGGGCCGGTAATTGGATTCCACATGATTGGCTCCAGAGCTGGCGAGCAGATTGGTGAGGCGCAGTTGATCGTGAACTGGGAAGCCTATCCAGAGGATGTCGCACCGCTTGTGCACGCTCACCCAACCATGAACGAAGCCATCGGTGAGGCTCACCTAGCCCTCGCCGGAAAACCTTTGCACGCACACGCTTAGATCGAAAGAAGAGATGCAATGAGTGAAGTAGTCCTACCAGCACTTGGAGAGTCAGTAACAGAGGGAACAGTTACCCGCTGGCTCAAGAAGGTTGGCGACCAGGTCGCAGTTGACGAGCCTCTGGTGGAGGTTTCCACCGACAAGGTAGACACTGAAATTCCTTCGCCCTTCGCCGGCACGCTACAGCAAATCATGGTCCAAGAAGATGAGACCGTAGCCGTGGGTGCAGTGCTCGCGATCGTA
>CAXNHX010000024.1:0-11092 GCA_964202305.1 Aquiluna sp. | reverse complement strand
CAAGCTGTGTTCAGGTTCTTGGAACAAACAGCTGTCCCTGCCAAATAGGAACTCACAGGCCCACTCACTGCTCTGTTTACAAGCCAAATCCCGAAAGCAATGCAAATCTAATCTTGCGAGCTGTTAGTCCGGTCTGAAAGAGATTTCCTAGGTGTGTCTTGCAGGTGTTGCACCAACTCGCTAAGTGTTACACTCTTGCCATGCCAACTACCAGACCGCGCCACATGATTACCGAGACAGATGAGCTCGGCGTTGCCCTGGAGCAAGCTGCTGAGCTCTGGCCTGAGTTGCGCGGTCAGCGTGGTCAACTGCTTCGCAAAATCCTTGAGGTTGGGTCTGCCGAGATCAAGAAAACTAGCACCGTGGATCAGGCGAAGAGAATTCAACAGATAAAAGCAATGGCAGGGAATCTCACCGGTGTTTGGCCGGTGGGCTGGCGTGAAGAATTGGCCGGCGATTGGCCGACATAGTTGTTCTGGATGCAAGTGCCCTGATCGCTCTGCTATCGAGCGAAGACCCTCATCACGACTGGGCTGTGCAGATGTTTATCGACACCGTCGCCTGGAACTACCAGATGACCGCTCTAAATGAGGCAGAGGCGATGGTCCATCCAACCAGGCTGGGAAAGCTTGAGGGTTTTCTTTCCTCGCTCGAAGGACTTCGGATCAAGGTCGCGACTACAGAGGATTCTGACACTGCTGGGATCTCAAAAATCAGAGCAACCACAAACCTCAAAATGCCCGATGCCCTGGTTCTGTATCAAGCGGAGAAAGTTCAAGGTGCTATTGCTACCACTGACACTGAGCTCGCTAGGGTCGCCCGATCGCGATCAATGGGAGTCTTCAGCCCCAGCTAGCGCTGGAGGCTTAGAGCCAGAACGTACTGCCCACCACCAGGTGAAAGTTGGGTTTGAAACTTGAGGCTCGGCTCCAATCGCGAGAGTCTATCGAGCAACCACTCTGAAGCCTGCTCAGCGTCGTTCAGGTCAGGACAGCGGGCAATGATTTCACGCCCGCCCTTTTTCCTGAGTCGCTCAACGGTCTCAAAAATGGGTGACGGGTCAACAACGAAGATGTCTTTTGACCATGGCACCACCGGTGAAATCTTGCCCTTCATGGTGTTGCACTGTCTGTGAGCTAAACGTTCAACGTAGTCGGCACCTTTTTTGACCCTGATGGCTCCGTAGCTATCGACGCTTGGACCAAGGTCATGATTCACGGAAAGGTCTTGGTCCACTGGCCGATCACACAACCAGCAAACCCAGTTGTCCTTCTCCCCTACTTCGTTGAGATCGCTCATCTGGGGAAGACTACTTGTCTTTATTGCGATTGAAGATTTGCTTGAGCTTGGCGACAAGGCGCTCGAGTCCCTGCATGCCCTGCTGGTTGAGCTCCCTGGCCCACTTAATCTCCAGCGCAAGAATGGAAAGGCCAAAGAAAACAAAGAGGAGACCCGGGCCTGGAGTGACCATCATGACAAGTCCCATGATCAAGAGAACAAAGCCAATAACCATGACTAGAGCCCAGCGAATTGGGTGCGGGAGTTTAGAAAGGAAGGCTTTGATTCTCTCCACTTGAAACTCCTGAGATGGTTTGTAGAAAAAGATTAGCGGAGCGCAAGTGATCTTTTCTGAAAGTGAAGTGTGAGTGGGCTGGATACAGCCAACTAACCTAGAGCCGTGGCGACTCAGACCGAACTTGAAATTCACCCCCTCACCCCTGCGACGATGGGGCTTTTCTGGGATGAGGTGGGAGATGACCCTGAGACCTGGCAGTGGATAGGTGGTCCCGCTCCAATTCCAAGAACCAAGTCAGAGTTTGTGAAAACCATCAGCGACACAGTTGATTCAATGGCCTGCGAGTACTTCTATTTCAAAGATTCGGCTTCGGGGGCCATCGTTGCCATCTCCGCATTCTTGGACATCAGACCTCAAGACCGTCATGTTGAGATTGGTGGAACTTTTATCTCTCGCAGATTCCGCGGTGGTAACACCAACTACCAAATGAAGCTGATCATGCTCACCGAGGCTTTTGAACATCGCAATTGCGTGCGAGTGACCTTCAAGGTGAATGCTCTCAACCAGCGCTCGAGAGATGCCGTGCTGAGGCTTGGAGCCAAGTTCGAGGGCGAACTCAGAAATCAGCGCGAGCAGCGTGATGGAAGTTGGCGAACTGCAGCCATCTACTCGATCATCGATTCGGAGTGGCCTGCGGTGAAGCAGTCGCTAATGGAGAAGCTAAAAAGCTAGTCCTCCGGCTGCTCGTCAATCCCGGTCATCATTTGCTCGAGGGATTGATTGGCTGAATTCACAATCTCATTGGTTTGAGCTATGAGGTCTTCGGCTGATTGAGACTGCAGCAGGTCCAGCTGATCCAGCTGGCCAACCGGCAACACTCCAGCCAACTGCCAGCAGGCCTCCATCGGGTCATCGCTGAACTGAACATCAGCCCCGTATTGCAGATCTCCAAACTCACTGGCAAAGGCCAAGAGCCTTCTCACCTTGGTCTCGAGGTGAACGCGAGCTGGCATCAGGCTGTCATCCCAAATCAGATCCGGCACGAAATCAATATCGGCAATCGGATAGGGGGCATCGGGTAACCAGGCATTGACTCGAAAGCGTCTTGATCCAACCGATTGCAGACCGTAAAACTCATCGGTGGTGCCAATCTCGTTGACACTTGCGATCGTGCCAACGCCCATTCGCTTCTCTCCCCCACCAACCTCCTGGCCGCGCTCAATCAACACGACGCCAAACTCTGGAGTCTCCTCACCCAAGAGATCGCCAAGCAGCTTGAGATAGCGCTCCTCAAAGATGCGCAGGTTCAGTGGCATAGCCGGCATCAAAACAGATCCCAACGGGAACATCGGCATGATTGCCATCTCTCACCAACCCCAGGTTCCGGGAGCCCTCCTAAAGGGCCCAACTATGTTGCCGGTCATCCAGCCTGAGTCTCAAAAACTTGGGAGAGAGTCAGCTAGCCAACGAGCTCTTTGAGAAGTCCAACCAAACCATCGACATCTTCTTCCTCAGTGTCCCAAGAACACATCAGGCGAACCTGTCCAGTGGCCTGGTTCCAAACATAGAAGCGATACTGCGCTTGGAGCGCCGCCGTGACCTTTGGAGGAAGAATCGGGAACACCGCATTAGCCTCGGCCACGTTTGGCACCGTAATCTCAGGATGACTCTTGGCGATTTCGACGATCTCTGCGTAAAGCTTTTGCGCCATCGCATTGGCTCTCTTGCCATTCGCGATAGCAACCTGTGCATTGTTCTCGAACAGGGCATTTAGCTGGGCTGAAAAGAACCTCATCTTGGAGGCCAACTGCATCGAGGTTTTGCGCAAGAACGGCATTGCCTCAGCAAGCTCTTTGCCCCTTGTAGTGCTGGCGTTGGTGACAATCACGGCCTCGGCAGCCATGGCACCTATTTTGGTTCCGCCCAGTGAAACCAGATCCACGCCAACGTCAGTGGTGAACTCCTTGAAGCTCTTGCCAAGCGCGGCTGCAGCATTTGAAAGCCTCGCGCCATCTAGGTGTAGGAGCATGCCGTTGGCATGAGCCAAATCTGCGAGCGCCGCAATCTCATTTGGCTGGTAAACGGTGCCCATCTCGGTGGTCTGGGTGATGCTGATTACCGCGGGCTGAGCTCGGTGAACCACACCCAGGTCAAAGATCTGACTCTGGGCTGCCTCGACACTGAGCTTGCCATCGGTTGTTGGCACCGTCCAAAGCTTGAGCCCGGCCATCTTCTCCGGAGCGCCACCCTCATCGACGTGAATGTGAGCACTTTCAACGCAAATTACCGCTTCCCAGCGCTTGGTGGCAGCCTGCAGTGCTACAACGTTTGCACCGGTGCCGTTGAACACCGGGTAGCCAACGGCGTCCTTACCGAACAGCTCCTTGACGATGCTTGCAAAAACTTCAGTCTCGGAGTCTTCTCCGTAGGCAACCTCGTGACCGGGGTTGACCTCAGCCATTCTGGCCAGCACCGCAGGGTGAACGCCTGCGTAGTTGTCACTTGCGAATCCGCGCTTGTTTTTCAATCTATGACCTTTGGTTCTGGGAAAACCGGTGGTCGGTTTTCAAACGGTGTCGAGAGAATCACTGTGGTCTTGGTGGAGACGTTGGCCAGCGATCTAATTCTGCCAAGCAAGGCCTCGAGGTCCTCAGGATCGGAAAGAGCGACCTTGACTATGTAGGACTCGGTTCCGGCAACCGACCAGCAGCTCTCAATCTCCTCAATCGGACTAATCATTTGAACTATGTCGTCAGGCCTTGCAGGATCGATCGGGGTAAGCGAGACCAATGCATGCAGGCCTAGCCCAACCGCACGCTGGTTGATGACTGCTCGATAACCCTGAATCAGGCCCTTGGCCTCGAACTTCTTCACCTTTTGGTGCAGGGTCGAACTCGGAATACCCAGTGATGTCGCAATCTCATTCAAAGACCTGCTGGTGTCTTTGGCCAACTCGGTGAGGATCTGGCGGTCAATGCTTTCCATAGCTAGAAGGTTAGCTGCTAGGCAGCTATCCCCTTGGTCGAGGCCACCACACTAGCCAGCTTGCGGTTCAGGGTTTCATAAAAGACATTCAGCGGGAACTCGTCATCGAGCACCAGGTTCACTACCTCTTTGAGTTCTCCTGAGGTTGGCAATTGGTCTGCACCCTTTGCCCAATTAGAGGCCGGGTGCGGTGGCACTAGCTCTTTCACAAACTCATAGGCCGCGATCCACTGAGCTAGCCGGGAGCGGTTGATGCCCTCGTGGTAGAGACTCTCTACCTGCTCACAAAGCTCGATCACCGCAGGGATAACCAGATCCCAATCAAAGGTCAGTCGGTTGTCAGTCCAGTGCAGAGAACGCGTTTTGTGCAGGTGAGCAAAGATAATCTGGCCACCTAGGCCGTCATAGTTCCGAACTCGGTCACCGGTGATGGGGAAGCGGAACAGGCGATCAAACAGGATGGCGTAGCGAATGTACTTGGCGAGTGGGTCGCCCTCTTGATCTAGCACGACGGTTTCTCTGAAGGTCGAGAGGTCGCATCGCAGCTCCTCGAGCGCATACATCCAGAAAGGCATTCTCTGCTTGATCATGAAGGGATCAAATGGCAGGTCCCCGCGGGAGTGGGTGCGGTCATGAATCAGATCCCAGAGCACATAGGTCTCTTGAGCCAGTCGCTGATCAAGAATCAATCGCTCTGCATCGGCGGGCAGCGCTAGGTAGAGAAGCTCTCGCGCCGAATCGGTAACCTTGCGGAACCTGGCCGCCTCGCGATCACAGAAGATGCCTCCCCAGAAATAGGTTGCAACCTCGCGAACCGCGACGGTTTCTGGGAACAGCACCGCTGAGTTGGTGTCATAGCCGGCAGTAAAGGCAACGAACTCGATTGGGATGAAGGCGGGGTTTTGATACTTCTGCTCCTTCTGAGCAAGCCAGTCGGGCCAGAAGGTGTTTGTAATGACAGCCTCAAGATTGCGGTTTGGGTTGCCGTTCTGGGTATACATCGAGAACACAACCAGGTGCTCAACACCGTCTTTTCGAATCTGATCCGGCCTGAATTCCTGCAGGGAGTCGTAGAAGTCTGGGACTTTGTAGCCGCCCTCACGCCAGGAGGCGAAGTCCTTGTTTAGCGCTTCGATGTAGCGCGCCTGGTGAGGAAAGTGCTCGCTCAGGGCATTCACCGAGGTGATCACCTCATCAACAAGCTCGTCGACCTGAGCTATCTCTGCAGCCTCAAAATCAATCGAGCCATCTTTGAGCTGCAGGGGGCGCAGTTCCTCAACCGCACGGACCAAACGCTGCCAGTCCAGGTTCGAGCTCGCCCAACTCTCAGGCTTTGCGCCGCCGGAAAGCTTTGCTGCCTTGGCATTGGACAAAAAGCCCACGATGTTTAGCCAGAGCTGGATGTTGTCGCCATCTTCAACCGAGTCATCACCAAACAGATCGGAATCGGCAAGTACCACAACCCTTCCCTCTCCGCGCCACAGCGCTGCGGCTAGGGGCGAACTAGCCGGCAGGGCGTGTTCGGAGGTCGAAAGAAATACCTCAGCATTCTCCGCACTGAGCAGTTCCAAGGTTGCGGCTCGATACAGGCTGAGGTTCTTCACCTTGAAGTTGAGATCAGACCTAACAAGCCTTGGCATATCGGGTTTGGGCCAACTCGCAACCGAGTTGTGGTTGTGGATTGGATCCTGGACGGTGGCATTGGTGATCTTTACGCCAAAGCGCATTGCCAACTCGGCAAAGTTGTTGCCGTATTTCTGCTGTTCGGTCTCTCCGAGAATCAGTAGGCCACCACCCGAAAGCACAAACTCCTCAAGAGCCAAGATCTCAGCATCGGTGAGTTTCGGAGAGCCGTAGCCAACAGTCTTTTCCCAGTCGTCCTCGGAAGCGTGCGGCAAAACAAATACATCCACGTCATTTAGTAGCTCAGCTGTGATCTCGCTCGACTCGTTTACCACTAACTCGAAGCCGTCCTGGCGCGCAGCTTCTGCGACCATGGAGTAGCTGGAGTCGGCAGGATTCGCGGGATTCATTTTTGCCGCAAGTTCGAGGTTACAAGTCCAAGCCTGACGGTGGGACTGATCTACCAAGATTCGGGGTGTTCTCCGCATTTATTGGCTCCTATTTAGATTATATCCAAGAATAGCCCATAAATTACGGACAAAGCACTACTTAGCTAGGGTTTTGTCCTTCTCGCGCTCTAATGAACTGCCCTCGACATCGACGTTTGGCAGGATCTTGTCCAACCACTTTGGTAGCCACCAGGCACTCTTTCCCAGTAGCGACATCACGGCAGGCACCAAAATCAACCTAACCAGGAACGCGTCAATCAGCACGCCCATGGCAAGACCAAAACCGATTGGCCTAACCAAGGCGAGGTGGTTGAACGCAAATCCTCCAAAGACAGTAATCATGATCAGCGCAGCAGCCACAACTACTGCTCGAGACAGGTGAATGCCGTAGTTGATTGCGTCCTTGGGTGACTTGCCGTGGACATAGGCCTCCCGAATACCCGATGCCAAGAACAGCTGGTAGTCCATGGCAAGGCCGAACAAGATACCGATCAAGATCGTGGGCAGGAAGTTCAGGATTGGACCCGGGTCGTGCACACCAAACAGGAAGCCGAGCCAACCCCACTGATACACAGCAACGACTGCACCAAAGGTGGCAAACACCGTTAGCAAGAAACCAGCGCTAGCAAGCAGTGGAACCAGGATCGAACGGAAGACCAGGATTAAGAGAATCAGCGAGAGCAGCAACACGGTGCCCAGGTAAAGCGGCAGAGCTTCAGCCAACTTGTCAGAGACATCAATGTTGGTCGCAGTGATTCCCGTTACACCAAGCTGAGCATCAAACTCGCTACGAATTTCCTCCTCTAGACCTCGAATGTCAAATACCAGCTGCTCAGTTTCCTCGCTCGCAGGACCAAGCAGCGGGATGACCTGGAACAGAATTGTTTGCTGGTCCTCAGAGACAGCAGCAGGAAGTGCCGCCATGACGTTGTCAAGCTCGAAGAACTTCTCGGCAAGGTCTGCCTGCAGAGCTAAAAGCTCATCTTCAGGAATCGCCTCGGGCATGGTCACCACGGTCGAGATCTGGCCGTTAGCACCAGCCCCAAAGTTTTCGCTGATTAGCGAAAAGGCTCGATAAGTCGTGGAGTCCAGCGGCTCGGAGGATCCATCCGGAAGGCCAAGTCTCATCTCGGAGGCCGGGATTGCGGCCACTCCGAGAAGCAGTCCAACAGCAAGCACCGCGACCACGGGGTGACGGGTCGCAAACACCGGCTTCAGAGCATTCTTAGGTTCTTCCGCCTCATGACGAGCCTCTTCAGACTCGAGAGCGGCTCGTTCTTTCTTGTTCAGAACCTTCATCCCAACCACGCCCATGAGAGCCGGAGTGAAGGTAAGGGCAATCAGAACAGCCAGGGCAATTGCAACAGCACCCATAGTTCCCATTAGACCCAAGAAGCCAATACCGGTCAGGTTCAAAGCGGCAAGCGCAATAATCACGGTAAGACCGGCAAAGGTCACCGCATTGCCCGAGGTGCCGGTGGCGAGCCCGATGGAGTAGCGAAGTTCCATTCCCGTCTTGAGCTGCTTGCGGTGACGGTTTAGCAAGAACAGGCTGTAGTCGATGCCAACAGCAAGACCCAGCATCAATCCAAGAATTGGGGTCGTGGAGGTCATCTCGATGGTTCCCGACAGCGCCATTGTTATTGAGGCCGAAATACCAACGCCTAGAACCGCGGAAATAACTGGGAGACCGGCGGCAATTAGGGATCCGAGCATTACGAAAAGAACTATTGCGGCGATAACAAGCCCGACGATCTCTCCGACACCCAAGAGCTCACCAAAGTCTGTTGTCAGAGACTGCGAGAACTCAACCGCGATGGTGTCAGATCGCAGTTCAGTGAGCAGCTCTACGATCGACTCGGTCGTGGCAGACTCCACCGAATTGACTGGCAAGGTGAACTGCACGGCGGCAACCGCCGTCAATCCATTGCTGGAAACAGTTCCGAAGTTCTCAGTCACCGGGACCAAGCGCTTGCCGACCTCAAGATCGGCAATGGCATCCTGGAGCTCAAGCTCACCAGCCTCAAGATCCAGCTGAGATTGCGTTAATTCCTCAAGACCCGCGTCTAGCTGGTCTTGGGCAAGATTCAACTGAATCTCCCCCTGTCGAATCTGCTCTAAACCGCCCTGAACCATGGCCTGGCTTCCCAATAGCTCCGCTTGCATGGCAACGGGCGCACCCGCAGCCTGCATTTGGGCAAGCCCTGCCTCAATCTCAAGCAAGGATGCTTCAAGAGATGCCTTCTGGGTTTCTAACTCGGCTCGCTGGTCGTCGATGGTTTTTTGGTTGGTTGCAATCTCGGCAAGTCCATCGGCAATGGCAACTTTGCCATCGGCAATCTCCTGCTTTGCCGTTTCAATTTCTGCCTCGCCATCGGCAAGCTCGGCTCGCTGGCTTGCAATCTCATCAGCAACTTCGAATGGGTTTAGAACGCTTGCCACCCCAGAAAGGTTGGCTGTCTCCTCGAGCGCAGCGGTGATCAAGTCGATCTCTGCCTGGGTGAAGGGTGAGTCCTCTTTATGGAAAACGACCTGGCCTTGCCCCCTGGCAGCCTCAGGGAAAGTATCCGCCAGTCGATCAATCACGTCCTGGGATGGAATTCCATCGATACTCATGGAGGACGAGAGCTTGCCGCTGAACCCAGCCATTAAGCCCACCGCGGTTCCAAGAATTAGCAGCCAGGCAACAATTACCGCCCATGCTCGCTTAGCGGAGAATGTGCCGAGTCGAAATAAAAGATTTGCCACGCGTGTGAACCTGAGCTTTCAGAGAGGGTAGTTGGTGCGACAGCGCACCAAGTTATGTAACAGCTTTGGGTATGAAGATGAATCCCAGCTGTGAGAAAAACTTTGTCCCCTCATTTTTGAAGCCGCTAGCATTTTCCTGAACCAAGTAGGGAGATGCAGTTGGCAAAAGAATCCGCATTCACAGACTCTGAAAAAGCCGCAATGAAGGCCCGAGCCAAAGAGGCTCGAGAGTTCAAGAAGCTCTCCGGTGAAGAGCAAATTCGAATCAAGCTCGCAGAGCTAAGTCAAGAGGACCAGGACCTCGCCTGGGCCATCCACAAACTTGTTCTTGAGACCGCTCCAGAGCTGCAAGCGCGAACCTGGTATGGCATGCCCGCCTACTACCTAAATGACAAGGTCATTTGCTTCTTCCAACCCGCGGGCCAATACAAGGTCCGCTACGGAACCTTTGGTTTCCAGGAGGCCGCCAACCTGGATGATGGCGAATTTTGGCCCACGAGTTTTGCAATCACGGGCTTAAATGAAAAGACCCGCAATCAGATTGCGGGTCTAGTCAAGAAGGCTGTTAAGCCGCATCCACCAACACAGGGATAATCGCCCCTGAGAACACCTGCCAAGCCAGGATGGTTTTAGCAACCAGGCTCAGAGTGATGTAGGTAGCCTCACCAAAGAGGTAGTCCTTCCAAGGACCAACCATCTTGTATTGGAAGGCCTGGTTGAAGGCGAAGGTGTTGAAGAAGATAAACAGCGCCACGATGATGCCATAAACAAATCCGGGCACCTCGGCGGCACTGGTGCCGCCAGGCTGGATTGTGTAGAGCACGATGATGAGCCATGGCACGATACCTGTCATCGAACCCATGATGAATGGCAAGCCCTTGCCATTACCCGGGGTTTCGTACTTCTCCTGCAGTGCGCCAAAGAAGATCATCGATGCGTTCACCGCAAAGATTCCAACCAGTGCTGCAAAGTCGGAGACACCGGTGAGTTGAGCAATCAGCCAGATCATCACGGACGATGAAAGCGAGTACTCAACCCAGCGGAAGTAGTTGTGGTTCTTCTTCAACCCACCCTTGTAACGCTCAAAGAACATTGGGGAGGAGATGATGAAGTGGAACAGGGCCGATAACCCGAGGAAGGCAACCACACCGGCACCGATGTTCACATCAAACAGCACGACGCGGTCGGTTGGCAGGTCAAATCCTGGAGGGCCCGTTGGGTAGTCAATCGTGGTTGGGAACAACACCTGGAAGTCCAGCAGGGTGAGAACGTATCCCAAACCAACTGCCTGAATCAGGTGCAGGAATCCCGCGGTGACGTTGTAACCGCGAAGTCTCGCGATTTGCTCGTCTTGGGTTCTTTGCTTCTTGGCCAATTTGGCCTCCTTAAAGTAGTGCACTTATCAAAAGACTATTCCTCAGGTGCTCAATAACCGACTAAGGAAGCTCCCCTATTGGAACTCTTGGTAACGCCAAAGCGACACCTTGGCTCAAGGTAAGAGGAGCTTCTTGATTCTCTGAACCGAAACTGATTCCGAAGTTCCAAGCGATTGCGCAAAGAGGCTGATCCTAAGCTCCTCCAAAAGCCACCTAACCAGCTGAAGCGATTCGCCACTGCCCAAAGGAAGTGGAATCGCTCCTCCCGCAGAGTCAAAAAGTGAAAGGGCTTTAGCGAGCTCTTGGTTCGCTTCGCGATCTCGTCCCGGGTTTTCCTCGAGCTTCCTAACTCGCTCGCTGACGGCTCTGAAATAAAGAGGCAGTCGACCCAGTCG
>CAXNHX010000023.1:0-11863 GCA_964202305.1 Aquiluna sp. | reverse complement strand
GTGGCGCATCTTCTAGGTGGCGATGAAATCACCCACGAGTTTCCAACCAAAGAGGTTTTCAACTCGGTAACCGTTGGATTGAACGAGGGTGACCGAATTGGCATTGTTGGTCGCAACGGCGATGGCAAGTCCACACTGATGAAGATTCTCACCAAGCAGTTGGTGCCAGATGTTGGACGCATTACGTGGCGCGGGAATCTGCAGGTTGGGGTTCTAACTCAGGTGGACGAGATTGATCCAAGCCTCAGCGTCGCTATGGCAGTGGTGGGGGACAGGCCTCAGTTTGAATGGGCCTCTGACCCCAAGATTCGAGACGTACTCAAGGGACTTGTTGCTGATCTGGACTGGGAGCAGAACGTGGGTTCGCTCTCCGGAGGGCAACGCCGCCGAGTCGCACTGGCCGCCTTGCTGGCAGGGGAGTATGACGTCATTGCTCTGGATGAGCCAACGAACCATCTGGATGTAGACGGTGTGGCATGGCTCGCGAACCACCTCAATACTCGCTGGGGTAAGAACTCTGGCGGGTTGATGGTTGTAACTCACGATCGTTGGTTCCTGGATGCGGTTTGCAACTTCACCTGGGAGGTCTTTGGCGGCAAGGTGGAAGCTTTTGAGGGCGGCTATGCCGCCTACATCCAGCAGCGCGCTGAGCGTGATCGCCAAGCTGCCGCAATCGAATCCCGCCGACAGAATCTGCTTCGCAAGGAGCTTGCCTGGCTGGGTCGAGGAGCACCAGCAAGAACCGCCAAGCCAAAGTTTCGCATCGACGCGGCCCTGCAGATGATTGGTAATGAACCCCCACCTCGAAACCCAATCGAGCTCTCTCAGCTGGCTAGTGCTCGCCTTGGTAAAGACGTGGTCGACATTGAGTCGATGAGCTATCAAACCCCGGATGGCAAACCAATCTTTGACGACGTGACACTGCGAATGGGACCGGGAGACCGCATTGGTTTTGTGGGAGCGAACGGCGCGGGCAAGACCACTTTGGTGAAGCTGATCACCGGAGCACTTCAGGCCAACGAGGGCAAAATCAAGACCGGCAAGACGGTTCGATTCGCAACCCTGAGCCAGGATGTGCACGAACTTGATAAGCATGGCGACGAGCGCATTTTCAGCATGATTGCGAATGAGAAGAAAACCTTCACGGTTGGAAAAAAAGAACTTGGAACCGGGCAGCTTCTCGAGCAGCTGGGCTTCGATTCCCCGCAGTTACAGACCCCGATTCGCGATCTCTCCGGGGGTCAGCGACGACGCTTTCAGCTGCTGAGATTGCTCTTCACTGAGCCCAATGTCCTGATTCTGGATGAACCCACCAACGACCTCGACACCGACATGCTGGCTGCCATTGAGGACCTGCTGGACTCCTGGCCAGGCAACCTAATCGTGATCAGTCACGACCGCTACCTGCTTGAGCGAGTCACCGACGACCAATACGCCATCTTGGGTGATACCAAGATTCGCCATCTAACCGGTGGCGTCGATCAATACCTCAAGCTTCGAGCTCAGCAGGATGCTCCGGTGGCGCAGGTCAAAACCGATGCCTCAAGCTCACTCTCTGGAGCCGAGCGCAGGAACCTCGAAAAGGATCTGGCTCGTATCGAGCGCATGCTCGACAAGAGAAATCAAGACAAGGCTGCGTTTGAGACGCAGCTCGCAAGCTTTGATCAAAGTGATTACGAGGGGCTGATTGCTCTTGGCGAAAAGCTTGCCGGACTGAGTTCTGAGATCGATCAACTAGAACTCGACTGGCTGGATGCGCAACACAGACTGCAAGGCTAGATAATCTCTGGCAGACTTGTGGCCGAGGTCCACTAAACCTCGTTCCGCTCTGGTGTAACGGCAGCACGGCGCTCTTTGGAGGCGTCCGGTCTAGGTTCGAATCCTAGGGGCGGAGCTGGTTCGAAGACAAAGGGGTAACTTGCGCGAACTAGCAGTAGTAGTGATGGCGGCTGGTCAGGGAACCAGGATGAAGTCGGCAACCCCAAAGGTTTTGCACGAGATTGCCGGTATCCCAATTCTTGGTCACGTGCTTGCCACCGCCCACTCGCTCTCGTCAAGCAAGGTGGTTGTGGTTCTTCGCCATGAAAAAGAACTGATCGAGAACTATGTCAACTCTCACTTCCCTAAATCCGAGATAGTCACCCAAGACGATATCCCTGGCACTGGCAGAGCTGTCGAGCAGGCCCTGAGCGCCATGGGCGACTTTGCTGGCGATGTTTTGATTCTCTCCGGTGATGTTCCACTGCTGGATGTCGAGAGCATCTCCCAGCTGATTCAGTCTCACCAGAGCGCCCAAGTCGAGGGAACTCTGATTTCGGTTGTGCTCGAGAACCCCAATGGCTACGGTCGAATCCTGCGTGGTGCAGGAGCTGCAGTCTCAGGCGAGATCAGAGGAGGTGTGGCCTGGGTGAACCAGGAGCTTGGCCCATTGAAAGGCATCGTGGAGCAGAAAGATGCCACGGCCCAAGAGCTAGAAATCGACGAGGTGAATGCCGGAGTTTACGTCTTTGATTCCCAGAGCCTCAAAGAAAATCTTGCTCAGGTGGGCATGCAGAATGCTCAGGGTGAGAAGTACCTCACAGACGTTGTTGGCCTCATGCTGCAAGCCGGCAAGAAGGTGCAGGCGCAGCAGATTCTTGATCCATATTTGGTGGCAGGCGTGAACGATCGAGCTCAGCTAAGTGAGCTGGCTGCTGAGCTCAACGCGAGAATCGTGAGGGCTTGGCAGCTTGCCGGAGTGACAATCCAGGAGCCTCACAGCACCTGGATTGACGTGACAGTTCAACTAGGCGAAGACGTCACGCTGCTACCCAGCACAAGATTGCACGGCCTGACCCGCATTGGAGTGGGATCGGTCGTTGGTCCAGACACAACCCTGCGGGATGTTGAGGTTGGCGAGGGTGCAATGATTTCTCGAACCCAGGCCGACTCGGCCAAGGTGTTGGATGGCGCTACGGTTGGTCCGTTTGCCTATCTGCGCCCCGGCACAGAGCTCGGTCCCGATGGCAAGATCGGCGCTTTTGTTGAGACCAAGAACGCAAAGATTGCTCGCGGAGCCAAGGTTCCACACCTTTCCTATGTTGGCGATGCCAGCATCGGCGAAGGCGCCAACATAGGAGCGGGAACGATTTTTGCCAACTACGACGGCGTGAACAAGCACCACACCGATATTGGTGCGCATGCCAGAACTGGCAGTGGAAATGTGTTTGTTGCTCCGGTGACAATCGGCGCTGGGGCCTATACCGCGGCAGGTTCAACAATCCGCCGAAATGTTGAGCCGGGAGCGTTAGCATTGAACCCTGGCCCGCAGAAGAATTTGGCGGGTTGGGTACTGGAGCAAAGACCGGGTTCAGCTTCGGCGAAGGCGGCAAGCGAGATAACGGAGTAGATGGTGGCAATCGAAAAGGCCGCGAGCAAGCAACTGGTAATCGCCTCTGGAAGGGCCCATCAGGCTCTGGCCCAAGAGGTTGCCGATATCCTCAACACCGACCTGGTCCCGATGACCGCATACGACTTTGCCAACGGTGAGACTTTTGTCCGCTACGAACGCAGCGTTCGCGGTGTGGACGCCTTCATCATTCAGGCTCACCCTCAGCCAATCAACCACTGGCTAATGGAGCAGCTACTCATGGTTGACGCCATGAAGCGAGCGAGCGCAAAGCGAATCACCGTGGTTTCACCCTTCTTCCCATACGCCAGACAGGACAAGAAGCACAAGGGCCGCGAGCCAATCTCCGCGAGATTGGTCACCGACCTTTACCGCACCGCCGGTGCCTCTCGCTTGATGTCTGTGGATCTTCACACCCCGCAGATTCAGGGCTTTTTTGACGGGCCCGTGGATCACCTCTGGGCATTGCCACTTTTGGCCGACCACGTGGCATCAACCTTTGGCACCGAGAACCTAACCGTCGTCTCACCAGACTCGGGCCGTGTTCGAGTGGCAGACATTTGGGCAGATCGCCTCGCAACGCCATTGGCCATCGTTCACAAGCGTCGTGATCCAGACAAGCCAAACCAGGTTCAGGTCAACGAGATCGTTGGCGATGTTTCGGGTCGTGACTGCCTTCTGGTGGATGACATGATCGACACCGGCGGCACCATCCTCGCGGCAGCTAAGGCACTGAAGGCCAATGGCGCTGCCAGGGTTATCGTTGCGGCCACCCACCCGGTCTTCTCTCACCCGGCAATTGAGCGCCTCTCTGACCCAGTGATTGACTCGGTTGTTGTTACCAACACCCTGCCAATCACCCCAGACAAAGAATTTGCAACCCTCACGGTGCTTTCGATTGCGCCGCTAATCGCCAAGGCCATTGCCGCGGTCTTCTACGACGACTCCGTCAACTCCCTGTTCCCCGGCCACGCCTAAGGGTCTTTGGTGAAGCGGCAACTTAGCCAGCTCGATGCAGTTTTCATCGGTCTAGCAGCGATGCTTGGTGCCGGTGTCTTCGTGGTCTTTGGACCTGCTGCAGCCTTAGCTGGAAGTTGGATTCAGTTCGCGATTGTGCTTGCCGCAATCGTTGCCTACCTAAATGCCGCGACTATCGCGCAACTGGCAGCAGTGGTCTCAAGGCCAGGCGGCACCTACGCTTACGGACGGCACTACCTCTCAAACAACTGGGGCTTTCTAGCCGGCGCCGCTTTCCTGATTGGCAAGATCGGCTCCGCGGCGGCGATAGCGCTGGTCTTTGCCAGCTACCTAACTCCCGGGTTTGAGGTCTTGACCGCTTCGCTTGCGATAGTCGTGATGGCCTTCATCAACATCCTGGGTGTGAATAGAACTGCCTTTGGTTCCAAGATTCTCGCCGGAATCACCATCGCTTTCCTCTCCACTCTCGCACTGGCAGCTGCCTTTGCGCCGGCTACAACCGTTGCGTTGGAAGCACCAACCGGAATCGGTGTTCTAACGGCAGCCAGCCTCTTTTTCTTTGCTTTTGCGGGCTATGCCAGGGTTGCAACACTGGGGGATGAGGTTGTCGACTCGAGGCGAAACGTGCCGCGCGCAATCATCATCTCTTTGGGCATCGTGTTCGTGATTTACCTGTCGCTGGGATGGTTGGTTGAGAATCGCCTCGGCACTTTGGTGGTTGGCTCTGTTACTCCGCTGGCGGACTTAGCGGCCATTTCGTTTGGCAGCGCATCCTTCGTGTTCGTCTTTGCGGCTGTGGCGGCACTTGGCTCGCTGCTGGCTCTCTTGGCGGGTATGAGCCGCACTGCTGCCACCATGGCCGAGGATGGGGAACTCCCGCGGGTCCTCGCCACAAGGAGCAAGAGTGGGGCTCCCTGGATTGCGGAGTGGTTCATTGCACTTATTGCAGTGATGCTTGCGGCATCGGGGTCCTTTGCCCTAACCATTGGCCTTTCGTCTTTTGCGATTTTGGTTTACTACGCGATTGCAAATCTGGCCGGCTATCGCCAGCCAGCCGTTGAGGCGCGCAGATCAAAGGTCTGGAACATCTTTGGGTTGCTGCTGTGCCTACTTCTAGCTTTTTCGGTACCTATTGAGGGTCTGGTTTTGGGCATGGCGGTTTTGTTCGGTGTCATGATTTTGCGCTGGGGGCTTTCCAAGCTTCGCTAGTGTCGGCTAGGCTATGGGCGTTCAGCGGCGAGGGATGCAAAAGAGCATCCGTAATCGACGGGGTCTTTTTTCCTCGCCATCTATGAAGAGGAAAAAATGTCAGAGAACAAAATGGTTGCTGAGGTTCGCGATAACTTCGGCAAGGGCGCAGCTCGCAAGCTTCGCGCCGTAGGCCGCACTCCAGCCGTTATCTACGGTCACGGAAACGCCACTCGCCACATCCACCTTCCAGCCCACGACGTAGCGCTAGCGCTGCGCACCAAGAACGCACTTCTTGAGCTAAAGATTGCTGGTAAGGAAGAGCTTGTTCTTGTAAAGAGCGCGTCCAAGGACCCAGTTACTCAGGTTATTGAGCACATCGACCTGGTTGAGGTTGTTAAGGGTGAGAAGGTTCACGTTGAGATTCCAGTTCACGTAGTTGGCGAGCCAATGAGCGGAACCGTGGTTGATCTTGAGCACAAGACCGTCAAGGTTGAGGCCGAGGCCACTCACATTCCTGACTACGTTGAGCTTCACATCTCTAAGGACAACCCAGCGGGACACCACTACCTGGTTTCTGACCTGATTATCCCTCAGGGCGTAAAGCCAGAGCTTGAGGCATCAGAGCTGGTAGCTTCGGTCGTAGAGACCCGAGCTGGAGCTGCTGACGATGAGACAACTGCTGGAGAGACTGCTGAAGCAGCAAAGCCAGCCGCTCAGTAGTATCGATTCCTGGTTGATAGTTGGGCTTGGTAACCCCGGGCCCAACTATCAGTCCAATCGACACAACATCGGCCAACAGGTTCTAGATGTTTTAGCCGACAAGCACGCTCAGAGATTCAAATCACATAAGACCGGCACTCTGGTTGCCGAGGTTTCCCACCTCTCCCAAAAGCTGATCCTGGCAAAAAGTCAGGGTTTCATGAACGTCTCTGGATCTCCGGTTCAAAAGCTTTTGCAGTTCTATTCAATCCCGCTGGATCAACTGATCGTGATTCACGACGAGTTAGACATCGAATTTGGCGAGCTGCGCAAAAAGTTTGATGGTGGTCACGCCGGTCACAACGGCCTGAGAGACATCACGGGGAAGTGTGGCGCGGGATATCATCGCCTACGTTTTGGAATTGGCAGACCCGTTGGCCAGATGACCGTGAGCGACTTTGTCTTACAAAACTTTTCCGCAACCGAGCGCAAAGAGCTTCCGGTTCTAATTGAACTCGCTATCGACCAAGTGTTGGAAATTACAACGCCAAAAACTACCTAAGATTATTTGGTGACCCTGGGCCCTCTGATGCAGGCAGTGGCTAAGGCGTACCCGGCGGATCTCCTCGGTAAGAAAAAACTTAACTTCTTTGCCCCCAGTCGCACCCATTCCATCGCACTGGCTCAGTTCATAAAGCAATCCAAGGAGCCGGTTGCCGTGATCGTGGCATCGGGAAACCACGCGGCCAAACTTTCTGAATCCCTGGCTGAGTTAGTGCCAAAACTAGAACTGATTGAGTTTCCCTCCTGGGAGACGCTCCCACACGAGCGCCTCTCTCCGGCAGCTGAGACTGTGGGTAAGCGTCTCAAGGCGCTGCACCGCATGTTGGAAATCCAAAACGGAGTTGACCACCCAGTGGCGCTTCTAATATCCATCCGAGCTGCCTTGCAGCCAGTGATGGGAGGTCTCGAGGATCACCCCCCATTTACTCTTTCGCGAGGAGAGGATTACCTGCTCCCGGAGCTGTCTCTAAAGCTGATTGAGTTGGCCTATGAGCGAGTGGACATGGTCTCGCGCCGCGGTGAGTTTGCTATCCGCGGTGGGATTCTGGATGTCTTCCCGACCACCGCCTCCCATGCCCTAAGGCTCGAATTCTTCGGTGATCAGCTTGAGGACATCAGAGAGTTCAACGTTTCCGATCAGCGCTCGATTGCCTCTCAGCTAGACAGCGTTGACCTGTATGCGGCGCGAGAGCTCATCATTACACCTTCAGTGAGCCAGCGCGCCAGGGAGATGGCAGGGGAGTTTCCGGGGCTAAATGAAATGCTCTCCAAGATAGGGGAAGGCATCCCCGTCAGCGGCATGGAGTCTCTAGCCCCGCTTTTGGGGGTCAAACTTGGTCCAATTACCGATTACCTCAAGAAGACGGCGGTCGTGGTTTTGGAACCCGAGCGCATCATGGCAAGGGCTCAGTCATTGGTGGACACGAACGAGGAGTTCTTGCATGCAGCATGGGATGCTGCCATTGAGGGAGCCACGGCTCCAATTGATTTCTCAAAAGGTGGGTTCTATGAACCCGAGACATTCTTTGACTTGATTCGCAAAGATCACCGCATCATCGAGATCGACTCCCTGCAAAAGGCAGATGCGGTGGATCTGGGGTTGCGGCAAATTCCAAGCTTCACTCGAGAGTCTCCAGCCATTAGCTGGTTGCAAGATCAGCACTCCCAAGCCATGCGTATCGTGATTGTGGCCAGAGGCCACGGCACTGCGGAGAGGATCGTGGAGATTCTCTCGGCTGAGAAGCTGCCGGTGGTTCTGACCGAGGTTTTGGGTGCCCCGGCCAGCGAGCACGTCACCTGCGTGGTTGGCACTCTCGACGGTGGTTTTGTGATGCAGGACCAGAAGCTGATCGTGCTGAGCGAGACTGAATTTTTTGGAGTCTCGGGCGGCTACGCATCGCCCAAGGAACGCAAGCTTGCAAGGCGTCGAGGGCAGCAGGTTGACCCG
Organism: Aquiluna sp.; assembly: GCA_964202305.1. Classification (GTDB taxonomy): domain Bacteria; phylum Actinomycetota; class Actinomycetes; order Actinomycetales; family Microbacteriaceae; genus Aquiluna. The sequence goes on along the minus strand of CAXNHX010000023.1, from coordinate 3,596 downwards.
CTTGCACTAAAGGCTGGTGACTACGTGGTGCATGAGATTCACGGTATTGGCCGGTTCAAGGAGCTGATTCAGCGCCAGAATCGCAATCAGGTTCGTGAATATCTGTTGATTGAATACTCTCCCCCCAAGCGCGGTTACCCCGCTGACACTCTGTTCGTTCCCACCGACCAGCTTGATTTTCTCTCCCGCTATGTCGGTGCCGAGGCACCGGTTCTTTCGAAGATGGGCGGCACCGATTGGGCTAGAGCCAAGGGCAACGCGAGAAAAGCGGTTCGCAAGATCGCGATTGACCTGGTCAAGCTCTACTCCGCACGCATGAAGAGCAAGGGTTACGCCTTTGGCCCGGACACCAACTGGCAAAAAGAGCTCGAGGAAGCCTTCATCCACCAAGAAACCCCTGACCAGATGACCACCATCGACGAGGTCAAGCGAGACATGGAGAAGCAGATCCCGATGGATCGACTCCTAGCCGGTGACGTGGGCTATGGCAAGACTGAGGTTGCCGTCCGAGCGGCTTTCAAAGCGATTCAGGATGGCAAGCAGGTGGCGATGCTGGTTCCCACAACTCTGCTGGTCCGTCAGCACGCCGAGACCTTTGCAGAGCGCTACAGCGGATTCCCCATCAAGATTGCAGCGCTGAGCCGCTTCCAGAGCGCCAAGGAGTCCCGCCAGGTATTGGCCGACCTCGAATCTGGTGCTCTGGACATGGTTATTGGTACCCATCGACTGCTGAGTCAGGGCGTGACGTTTCGCGATCTTGGACTCGTCATTATCGACGAGGAGCAGCGCTTCGGCGTCGAGCACAAGGAGAAGCTCAAGGAGCTTAAGACCAATGTCGATGTCCTAGCGATGAGCGCGACCCCCATCCCGCGAACCCTGGAGATGGCCGTCACCGGCATCAGAGAGATGTCAACACTGGCTACCCCGCCTGAAGAGAGGCACCCGATCCTCACCTACATCGGTGGATACAGCGAGAAGCAAGTGGCAGCTGCAATTCGACGTGAACTGATTCGTGAGGGTCAGGTCTTTTTTGTTCACAATCGCGTCGCATCAATCGAGAAGACCGCGGCGGACATAGCCAAGCTGGTTCCTGAAGCACGGGTCGCAGTGGCTCACGGCCAGATGGCGGAGGCTCAGCTGGAGCAAGTCGTTGTGGACTTCTGGGAGCGCAAGTTTGATGTCCTGGTTTCAACTACCATCATCGAAACCGGAATCGATATTCCTAATGCGAACACCCTGATTGTCGATCGAGCCGAGAACTTTGGTCTAAGTCAGCTGCACCAGATTCGAGGTCGGGTCGGAAGGTCAAAGGAGCGTGCCTACGCCTACTTCTTCTACGATCCTTCAAAACCGCTCACCGAGACCGCTCACGATCGCTTGGCCACAATCGCCACCAACAACGAACTGGGCAGCGGCATGCAGGTCGCGATGAAGGACCTGGAGATCCGCGGGGCTGGCAACTTGCTCGGTGGCGAACAATCTGGTCACATCGCAGGCGTTGGCTTTGACCTCTACCTGCGAATGATTGCCGAAGCCGTGAACGAATTCCGGGGAGAGGAAATCTCCTCTCCCGCCGAGCTAAAGCTTGAGTTGCCGGTGGATGCTCGAATTCCAGTGGAGTATGTCGACTCCGAGCGGCTTCGCCTCGAGGCTTATCACAAGCTCTCGGCTGAGAGTTCCGCCAAGAGCACGAGACAGAAACTGCAGGAGATTCTTGCGGAGCTGGAGGATCGCTATGGCAAGGCCCCCAAGGCCGTGCTGCAGCTGATTGAGGTCACTGCCCTTAGGCAGCAGGCCAATCGCCTCGGGCTAAAAGACGTGAACCTACTGGGCGCCATGGCAAAGCTCAGTCCGGTTGAGCTCAGCGAAAAAGAATTGGTTGAGCTTTCTCACAAGCTCAAAGGTGTTCGCTACCTTCAGTCCTCAAAGCTTCTAAGCGTTCCCGTGCCGATTTCCAGTGGCACTGAGCCCAAATCCGATGACGAGGTGATTGACTGGCTCTGGCAGTTGTTCGCGATCGTGTTTGGGGCCAAAAATGGAAAAGCTGAAGTCACTAATTGATACTGCGCACCAACTGCGCGCGCCAGGAGGCTGCCCATGGGATGCCGAGCAGGATCACCGCTCACTGGTGCAATACCTACTGGAGGAGACACACGAGCTAATCGATGCTCTCGAGCGAGGCAACCGCGACGAGGTCTTAGAAGAGCTCGGAGATGTGCTCTACCAGGTCATCTTTCACTCTGATTTAGCCTCTGAGGGCACGCTCGGCCAACCCTTCGACCTCGAGGATGTCGCAGCGTTCATGGAGCAGAAGATGCGTTCTCGCCACCCGCACGTATTCGGTGACGCGGAAGAGCTCGCGCGCTATGCCGCCGAGACCGGCGACGATGTAATGCAGAACTGGGAAGCCCACAAAAAGAAGGAAAAGCCTGGCCGCAAGTCCGTGCTCGATGGAGTGCCCCAGACGATGCCGGCTCTGGCATTGAGCTCCAAGGTCATGGGCAAGGCGGAGAAGGCGGGGATTCTCGAGGGGCTCTCAGAGCCCGTGGTTCCAATGGAATCCGAGGAGGATCTTGGCAAGCTACTGCTTGCGATCGTGGCAAGCGCTCGATCACTTGGTTTGGATGCCGAACGGGCACTGCGCGAGGCAACCAGAGAGCTGCAGGCTGAGATCAGAGCGAAAGAGCTCGAGGAAGATTTTGATGCTGGAGTCGTGGGAGTCGGAAACTAGCTTCTAGAAAACAGCGACTCGAAGTCGGCAAAGCCCTCATCCAAAATTTTTGAGGGAGGGCGAGGGTCATCGGTTTGAGCCCAGTGAATCAGGATTGCCATCGAGGCTGATACCAGCGCCGCCGAGACGGTCTTTGCCCGCAGGGCGTCGCCACCATTTCGAACCACAGAGGCTTCGATGACGGTGCGCACCTCATCGAGTTGTCCCTGACCCCAGCCGTAAACCTCGGGGGAGGAGCCAATCAGTTTTAGCCTGAGTCTCAAAGTCTCCAGGGTGTCATCGAGTTCGTGCATCGCTCCCACCCAGGAGCTGTGAAGCAGGGAGACTAGGTCGGAATCCTTTGAGCTCTCAAGGCGCTGGGCAAGCTCCTCTTGAAACTTGTGCACCCCACCCCATACCACTGCTGCCTTGGAGGGGAAAATGCGAAACAGGTTCGATCTTGAGATCCCCGCTATCACGGCAACCTCGTCCATCGTGACATTCTCAATACCCCGCTGCTGAAAGAGCTTTAATGCGGCAAGACTGACGGAGGTGGGGTCTGTGGTGATCGGCCTGCCGCGACGCGGCTTTGCCTCCTGTATCGACATGGCCCAACAATAGCAATTTGCTTCCAGTATTTGGTTCTCACGGCCCTTGGCTGAGCGGGTATTAGATGGTGGTGTGCAAAACTTATGCCCATGGCCAATCCGGTGAATGCCCCCAGGGGAATGCGTGACTTCTTGCCCGCATCGGTTGAGGCTCGGCGATCGCTGATTGAGAAGATCTCAGAGAGCTACTTGGCCCGAGGTTTTCAGCAAATTGAAACTCCCGTGGTTGAGGACTTGGAGCGCCTGAGCTCTGGCCAGGGTGGCGACAACGAGAAGCT
>CAXNHX010000022.1:0-11863 GCA_964202305.1 Aquiluna sp. | reverse complement strand
CTGTTACTGAGGGAGTATTCCACAAACGCTCATTTCGTCATCACGACGAAAGTCCGGAGTGAGCGGCTGTTGAAGTGACAGCGGAAGAGACTCAGGGCTCGGTCGACAAAGAGGTCGCTGTTCCTGCGGTCCTCTTGTTTGCCGGTTCTAATGAAAATTAGAAAGCATTCCTACAAACAAGGAGGACAACACAAGTGAAGAAATTATTGGCAGCAGCGGCAATGATGACGCTGGTAACAGGCACCCTCGCGGCAGCGCCGGCTCAGGCGAATACAGCGGCAAAGTTCGCACTTTATGGCAAGACATGTTCAACGCTGAACGAGGTTGCCAAGGGTCGAGGAGCAGACGGAAGCAACTTGGTTTGCAAGGTCGAAACCGAAGGTACCTACAAAGGCAAGCAAATTTGGGCTTACGCTTCCTACCCAGTGCTGAAGTCACTCAACTTTAAGCTTGGCGCTGGCCCAACCTCGGGTTACGCAGGTTTTGCGAATGACGTGACTCGTGCCCTGAAGGCTGAGAAGCTTGTTAGTGGCAACATCACGAACGAGTCCGTAATTGGCGGTTCTGGCTCCCTCGCTCTGAATGACTTCCTGCTAAAGGAGCGCTCCAAGGCTGGCCAGGCATTGGTCACCGGCTACGCGATGCTACTGGGAATTCAGAACAACAAGAACGCAGCACGCGTTTCGGATGCCGTCCCCGTTGCACGTTTGATGGCTGAGTATGAAGCCTTTGTGGTTCCAGCAGCTTCACCAATTAAGACCATGAAGGACTTGGTGGCAGAGCTGAAGAAAGACCCAACAATGGCGATCGCGGGTGGAAGCGTTGGAACTCTTGACCACGCAACTGCCATCCAGGTCTTCCAGGCTGCTGGCCTTGATTCAGACAAGTTGAACTACGTTGCACACTCTGGTGGTGGAGAAGTCATCACATCCCTACTCAGCGGTGCCACCAAAGTCGGTGTTTCTGGCTGGGGCGAGTTCGAGCAGTTCGTAAAGAGCGGCGACCTACGTGTGCTCGGAATTACTGCACCAAACAAGCAGGCTGCTATTCCAGCTGAGACTCTTCGTTCACAGGGTGTGAACGTTGTTGCTCAAAACTGGCGAGGAATCATGCTCCCTCCAGGTACCTCAAAGGCAAACCAGAACCTCGTTATCCGTGCCATCGACGTGATGCACAAGGGTGCCGAGTGGAAGGCAATCCTGAAGGAACGCAACTGGGGTGACAACTACATCAAGGGAACAACTTGGAAGAAGTTCCTGCAGATTGAAGAAAAGAAGGTCGTGTCCCTCTACGCGAAATTGGGCCTCTGATCAAAAAGCTAAACAAGGTATCCAAGGGGGAGCTGGCCTTTACCAGCTTCCTCTTGGCTCTGCCAATAGTCGTACTTTGGGATTCGTTCAATCTTGTTGAGGTCGGGCTGAACGTAATTGTTGGACCCAAAATCTTCGCCATTGGCGTTGGATTCGTTCTGTTGTTTTTGGTGCTCTTGCAAATCGTCGCGGTTCTTCGAGGAGATCGAGGAGTTCCAGAATCTATCGAAGCGGGCGAGGTCTCAAGTAAGAGCAACTTCCGTGGGTTGGCGATAGTGATTGCGGCAATTGTCTTCCACATTCTCGCCCTAGAGCTGATTGGCTTCATCCTCGCCACAATCCCATTGTTTGTTGCCGTGGCGTTTGCTCTCGGTGAGAGGAAGTGGATTAGAAGTCTGATTGTGGGAACCATCATCAGCGTTGTGACATTTTTTGGTTTCACCGAAGGCCTCGAGCTTCAGCTCCCCGTCGGATTCGAGTTCATCACAGAGCAACCCACCGTCGTCAATGAGGACGTTGACGTGGTTGATGATGGAGAGGAATCCTGGTGATGGAAACTTTTGGATTTATTGATGGGCTGACTAACGCCCTAACCCTAAACAACCTACTATTTGGAATCATTGGGTCCATTCTGGGAACCCTCGTTGGTGTGCTGCCCGGTATCGGTCCAGCGCTGGCAATTTCGCTATTGCTTCCGGTGACTTTAGTCGCGGACCCAACTGCCGCACTGATCATGTTTGGTGCTATCTACTACGGAGCCATGTACGGTGGCTCGACCACTTCTATTTTGTTGAACACCCCTGGTGAGTCGGGCTCAGTGATGACCGCTATTGAGGGCAACAAGATGGCCAAGCGAGGTAGAGCTGGAGCAGCCTTGGCTACCGCTGCCATAGGGTCATTCTTCGCAGGAGCAATTGCAACCGGGCTTCTCGCCCTCGGGGCACCGTTGCTGGCAAGGCTGGGCCTGCTCCTGACTCCTCCCGACTATCTAGCTTTGATTCTCGTGGCATTCATCACGGTAGGCGCGGTTATGGGCAGTAGCCCGCTGCGAGGTTTGATAGCTCTTACAGTCGGTCTTTCCATCGGGCTGGTCGGCATCGATCCACAATCAGGTGTTTCCCGTTTGACCTTTGGCAACGTTTACGCCGCAGACGGTATTGAGACGATCGTGGTTATTGTCTCGTTGTTTGCTGTGGGTGAATTACTCTACGTAACCTTGAAGGGCAAGTTGGGAACGAGCAAGGCCAGGGAATTCAAGGGCCTTGCCTGGATGACCAAATCCGAATGGAAGCGTTCTTGGAAGCCATGGCTCCGTGGGACAGCGATTGGCTTTCCAACTGGCGTTTTACCTGCCGGTGGATCTGAGGTGCCGACTTTCCTGAGCTACACCCTGGAAAAGCGACTAGCGAAGAAAACTGGTCATGCTGATGAATTTGGTAATGGTGCTATTGAGGGAGTAGCCGGTCCCGAGGCGGCAAATAACGCTAATGCTGGCGGCGCACTCGTGCCTTTGCTTGCTTTGGGTTTGCCAACCTCTGGCACTGCGGCCGTGATCCTCGCCTCGTTGCAGATGTACAACATCAACCCAGGCCCAATGCTCTTCACCGAGCAGTCGCTGCTGGTTTGGACGCTGATTGCATCGTTGTTCATAGGCAACACGTTGTTGCTACTCATTAACCTGCCCTTGGTTGGTGTTTGGGCGAAACTGCTTTCAATCCCTGCTCCCTACCTATACGCAGGAATTGTTACGTTTGCCATGGTCGGTGCCTATGCCATCAACAACTTTGTCTTTGATCTATGGATGGCACTTGCTATTGGAACCTTGGGCTTGTTATTCAGACTCTACGGTTATCCAATTACTCCACTGATTATTGGTGTGATCCTCGGCCCGATGGCAGAGCTCTACTTCAGACGGTCCCTACAGATTTCCTACGGAGACTACTCAATTCTGTGGAGTACCCCCTTCACTTGGGTTTCCTATCTTTTGCTTGTGGTGGTTGTGGCAGCACCAATCGCCTACCGAGTGGTCAAAACCCGGAGAGCTAAGTAAAAGTAAGGCGAAAAACCAACTTGTCCAAGGTTCGAACAGGCGGCGCTAGCTGGCTGCTACCTATTCTTCTCAACTCGCTGTTTCTCCAGGGAGCGGTCTACGTAGTTAGGCCGATGGTCACTTACAAGGCAGTTGACCTCGGGGCAGATCCGTGGCTTGTTGGTGTCGTGGGTGCAACCTTTGCGCTCGCTCCACTTGTATTCGCGATTCAAATTGGGCGCTGGGTGGACCGAGGAAGAGCCGGACGTGCTCTTTTGTTTGGTTCGCTGATCTCACTGTTCACCACCATCACACTGATCTTCGTTGAGAGCATTCTCTTCTTGATGCTGGCTATGCCACTTTTGGGTATCGGTCACCTTCTTGTAATGGCGGGGGGCCAAACAATGGTGGGGCTGCTTTCAAACCAAAAAGACTATGAGCTCAACTTCGGCCGGCTAACTTTTTATGCTTCCTTTGGTCACGCGGTAGGGCCTTTCCTTGGTGGAGTGGTTGCAGACAGGGGTGGCCTCGAAGTTGACGTTGACGCAGCTTTTATTCTCGCCTCCGTGATTTTTGTTTTCGCGGTCATCTCCGTCATCTCTGTGTTTGGAATTCAAAAGCAAGCCAACGACGACCTGCCCCGAGTCAAGTCAAAACCCGGGGCCGTCTTCTCGATTAGGGGTTTTAAGTCAGCCATCTTCGTCTCCGGATCAATCACAGCTGTAATCGATGTGATGCTGGTCTTTCTCCCACTCCTTGGTCGAGAGCTCGGGATGACAGCCACGGAAGTCGGAATTCTGCTCGCAATTAGAGCTGTTTCATCGATGCTTGTGCGGTTGATTCTTGGCCCAATATCGACTCGCCTGGGGATGCGAACCACCTTGAACTTCGGTTCTATCGTGACGGTCGCCTCCTTGGTAGCAATTGCCGTTAGCTCAGAATTCTGGGTGCTTGCGATTCTGATGTTTGTCGCTGGATTTGCGACTGGCATTGGCCAGCCAGTGACGATGGCCTGGGTATCGCGAATCACGCCTGCTGAGATCCGCGGCCTAGCGATTTCGATACGACTAACCTCAAATAGACTCGGGCAGGTAGTCATCCCAGCTGTGGCTGGAGTACTGGCTGCTTCGGGAGCGGGAACCATCTTTTGGTTGCTAGCTGCATTGCAGGCAGGGAGCTTCTTTGTTACAGAGTCGGCACTAAAGGGCAAGGGTGAGTAGGAGTCCACATTGAAGAGCTACACAGTCAGAACCCATAAAAGCTCCGAGAATCTCCCGAAACAGCATCAACTTGCCTGGAGAATCGCGGAAATCGCGGTGGACTCCGTAGCCGTTGAGCCCGCTGTGATTGAAATGGTTTCAAATCGAATCATTGACAATGCCTCAGTCGCACTGGCTTCACTCAATCGCAATCCAATTATTGCAGCTCGCGATCAAGCTCTGTGTCACCTCCCCAGGGCGGGGAAAAGCGGTTCCACTTTGTTTGGTCTCTCCCCTGACATAACGGTTTCACCCGAGTGGGCGGCATGGGCAAATGGAGTCGCGGTTCGTGAACTCGATTTCCATGACACATTTTTGGCTGCAGATTACTCTCACCCGGGAGACAACATTCCAGCCCTGGTCGCAGTTGCACAGCAGGTGGGGGCCAATGGCGCTGATTTGGTTCGGGGTATCGTTACCGCCTACGAGGTGCAGATTAATTTGGTGAGAAGAATCTCACTTCATAAACACAAGATTGACCACGTCGCTCACCTGGCACCGGCGGTTGCAGCGGGACTCGGAACCATGCTCGGCCTGACGAAAGAGCAGATCTATCACGCCGTTGGTCAGGCCCTGCATACCACCACCGCGACCAGGCAGTCGCGAAAGGGGGAGATCTCCAGCTGGAAGGCGCACGCTCCCGCCTTCGCAGGAAAAGTTGCGGTTGAGTCAATCGACAGAGCCATGCGCGGAGAGACGTCACCTGCACCAATTTATGAGGGTGAGGATGGGGTCATCGCATGGCTGCTCGGGGGACCGGAAGCGGTGTATGAAGTCCTTCTGCCGGAGCCAGGCGAACCCAAGAGAGCGATCCTTGAGAGCTATACCAAGGAGCATTCCGCTGAGTACCAGGCTCAGGCACTTATTGATCTGGCTCGGCGGATAAAGGTAAACAACCCCAACCTTTCGGCTGAGAAGATCAGCCACATTGTCATCCACACCTCACACCACACCCACAATGTCATCGGCAGTGGAGCGAACGACCCTCAAAAGTATGACCCCGCCGCATCGAGGGAGACCCTGGATCACTCCATTCCCTACATCTTTACGGTTGCCTTGCAGGATGGAAGCTGGCACCACGAGACCAGCTATTCACCTCAGAGAGCTAACAGGCCAGACACCGTTGCCTTGTGGCACAAGGTCACGACCGAAGAGGATCCCTACTGGACCGAGAGGTACCACTCGACCGACCCAGAAGTCTTGGCATTTGGAGGTCGAGTAGAGATCTGGCTAACTGACGGCAGCAAAGTTGTAGATGAGATCGCGGTGGCGGACGCCCATCCGCGCGGTGCGAGGCCATTTGGTCCGGATCAATACGAGGAGAAACTCGGGGTTTTGGCCAAGGATGCGCTTACCGAATCAGAGCTTGCGAGATTCATCAACGCCGCTCGAAGCATCAACTCTCTAGATAGCGCGGAGGTTAGAAACCTAAATCCGGTTGCAAGAGACGGTTATGTGATGGTTGATAAGACTCGAGGGATTTTCTGATGCTCTACTCGACGGTAACTCCAGAGCAAAAGCGGCAGTCGCTTAGGCAGGCATTGAAATCTGGCAGACCACTTCAATTTCCTGGAGCATTTAATGCCCTATCAGCCAAGCTAATCGAAGATCACAAATTTGACGGTGTCTACATTTCAGGATCAGTCGTGGCCGCAGACTTGGGGCTACCAGACGTTGGGCTCACCAGCGTCACCGAGGTCACTCTTCGGGCCCAGCAGGTCACCCGAGTCACAGATCTTCCAACACTTGCCGATGCCGACACAGGTTTTGGTGAAGTTCTCAATCTTGCCCGAACAGTTCAGTTGTTTGAGGACAGCGGTGTTTCGGCCATCCACATTGAGGACCAGGTGAACCCAAAGCGCTGTGGTCACCTGGATGGCAAGGCAGTTGTTGGTAGCGAGGAAGCAGAGCAGCGCATCTCAGCCGCGGTTAGAGCCAGACGCGACCCTAGTTTCATCATCGTTGCCAGGACTGACATCCGAGGAGTAGAGGGGCTGGACTCTGCATTAGAACGTGCGAAACGACTTGAGGCAGCCGGGGCTGACGTCATTTTCCCTGAAGCGATGACCAATCTTGCTGAGTTCGAGGCCATGAGGAAAGCGGTGAGTGTGCCCATCCTGGCGAATATGACCGAGTTCGGGAAAAGCGAGCTGTTCTCGCTTGCCCAATTGGAAAACGTCGGCGTGAACATTGTTATCTATCCCGTTTCACTCCTTAGAGTCGCGATGGGCGCTGCGGAGAGGGCTCTTGAATCCCTGAGAACAGAGGGGTCGCTGGCTAGTGAGGTTTCAAAAATGCAAACCCGGTCGCGACTCTACGAGCTACTGGATTACTCGAGTTATCAGGAATTTGATAATTCAGTATTCAACTTCCGCCTCGGAAAGGACCAGTAGTTCGCCCTTTTGCCGACTACTTGGGTTGGTGTAGAGTATGAGTCTCGCGCTTGTGGCTCAACGGATAGAGCATCTGACTACGGATCAGAAGGTTGGGGGTTCGAGTCCCTCCAAGCGCACAAAACCCGAGAAGACTTCACAACTTCTCGGGTTTTTATTTTTAATAAAGGCCGAACCTTGTGTTTGAACAGCAATCATTCCCCGAAGTGCTATTTGCTTATTGAACTTTCCAGTCCTGCGCCCAACAGCGCCGCCCATTCATTGGCAATGTTCCTGTCGCTTAATTTCAAAGGTGACACTTCGTTTTGTTCAAACATGACAAACTGAAAACTCGTGGCTACCACCATCCGGAAAACCATGTCGAGTCGGCGCTTTGTCTCTGGAAGAGCGCTATTTTGAACAAATGGCTTAAGCATCTCAAGAAAGTGTCGACGAAAGCCGAGCGTGAAATCTGCGCCCTTCTCCCGGCTTGTCGGGACATGAGTCCGCCCAACAGCGAAGAAAAAGATCGGAGCCTTGAATTTTCGAAGAACCTTTATTAACTCCTTTAGAAAAAGAGAGAGTGTCTCGTTCAGGGAGTTCTGTCCTGCTGCCTTCTTGAAGATGGGTGCAAGCTCAGCCTCTATTTGTTCAAGTGCTCTCTTGTGAAGAGCCTCAAGATAGCCATTCATGTCGCCAAAGCGCGAATAAAACGATCCGGTCGATCCACCAGATTTTTCGATTATCAGGTTCAGTTTGAGGCCGTTGGGACCAGCCGATAGAAATAGCTCCTCGCCTGCATCCAACATGCGATCCATAGATTCTTGACTGCGCGTTTGCTGTGGCTCAGTACTCATTTAGTCCCCTTTGTTGCAATCCAAATCTCAAGTTACGGTTTTCTGTGAGCCCAGCTTTAAGAGTAGCCCTAATGGCTTGCCTTAGGGCCAAGAGAAGCCCAAATCACCCAGATTTTGTTGAATATTTAGAGAATTTTCTCTATTATTAAATTAGAGAATAATCTCTAATAAATGTTTGGGGCGGCAACATGATTTCGATGAGGCACTCAAAGCGAATCATTGGTTCTTTGGTTTCAACGGTTTTGGTGACTGGCTCACTGTTGTTGCCTAGCCCTGCATTTGCTGGCTCCCATACCTTGACTTGCACCATGACTGGCGAATCTGAAGTGCCGTTTTCTTTGGTGGTCAACAATGCGGACGATGAGGTCGTACAAGCCACAGCACGTGAATGTGGCGGGGCCCTGACTGTCCCTGAAGGGATTCGAAAAATTGGCTTTGGTGCATTTGTTCCCTGGACACAAGACGGAACAAATAGGCCGCTGACAAATGCCAACATCACCTCGATATCTCTCCCGAGCACTTTAAAGACAATTTGGGTTGGCGGCCTCATTAATTTGTCCAGTGTGCAAACTCTGCACGTGCCAGACAATCTGACACTCATTGAAGGCCAGGCATTTCAGGGTATGACATCGCTGACAAGCGCAAGGATTGATGGCTCCTCAACCTCGACCCCAACAACAGTTGGCCGCTACGCATTCAACGAGGTTATGAACCTTGATCTCACGTTTGGCAGTGGAAAGGTGGTACTACAGGAGGCTTTTGGCGGTGGAGCCAGCTTCCGTTCGGTCAATTTGGGCACTGGCATGCTTTCAATTGGCGTGAACGCATTTTATGGTCAGCCGTTCGCAGATCTGACTATTCCGCCTAGCGTTGCAACTATTAGCGCGCAAGCTTTTGCCAACATGCCGAATCTGCACGAAATCAAGTTCGGGGCAACGACTCCCGGCATCACTTCAATACATGCCGATGCTTTCAAAAACACAGCTATAACTTCTCTGCAGTACTGCGGTGGTAACTCAACCCTTGATGATTTCATAGCAAGCTATCTTCCGCTCGCGGATGTCTATTGCGATGCCACGGTCCTCCCAGGGACCCCTTCAGTTTCCGCTCTTACCTCAGGTGATGGTGAAGTAATAATCACCGTTACACCGGGTGCCGATAACTCCGGTCCTGCACCAAAGAACTATTCGGTCGAGTATTCGACTGACTCTGTGAACTGGACTACCTATACCCGCTCGCCAGAGACTTCGAGCACAGCCATCACCGTTCCTGGACTTACAAATGAAACCTCATATGTCTTTAGGGTCTCAGCAATAAACCTTGCTGGTTCAAGTCCGTATTCATCAACCAGTTCTAGCGTTTCACCTAGGGCAACAAGGTACTCAGTTGCGTTTTTGGCCGGTGCCGGTTCGGGCACCTCCCCTAGTGATTCAAATGAGTATCTGCCAGGAGATACTGCAGTGTTGCCCGAAGCGACTGGCCTCTCAAAGGAAAATTTCACTTTTAGTGGTTGGTCTGACGGGGTTGACACGTATCAAGCTGGCGCAAGTTACATTCTTGGAGCGAACGACGTGGACTTAACTGCACAGTGGGTTCAAGATTCTCTGTTTGGGCTAGATCCAGCTGATATGACATTGCTCGGTTCACTAACGGCAGGGGCAATCGATACGGCGATTAGCGGTTCAAGTGGAGGTAGCACGGTTACCGTGAACTACTTCAGTGGTTCCTTGCCCACTGGAACCATAATCACCATAAATTTGCTCACCGACACCTCACGAGCCAGGTCACTAATCACCGAAACAGATAGCTTTATAGCCTCTTTCATTGTTTCCTGGTTGGCTACTGATGGCACAGTACCGGACACCCAAATTGATAAGCCCCTGACAATGACAATTGTCAATTCTCAGATCAAAGCAGGTGCATCGGTATACAGCGTTGTGGGGAACGTAGCAACTGAGATTGCGTTGGCGACCACCGATGGTCAGGTGACCATATCCATCTACCAGGATCCGGAAATCGTTATTGCAATCGGTAAGCCAGGTGCCCCAACGAGCGCGCAGGCAACTTCCGGAGACAATTCCTCATCAACGGTTACTTGGGCCGCACCTGCAAGCAATGGTGGAGGAGCAATTACCTCATACCTAGTTACCTCAAGCCAGGGGCAGACCTGCACAACCGCAACTTTGACTTGCACTGTGACAGGGCTAACAAATGGCACCTCTTACACATTCTCAGTAACGGCAACGAACTCAGCTGGTCCTGGACCTTCAAGCACAGCATCTTCATCCGTTACACCAATCGAATCGTCAAGTGGAGGCTCTGGAGGAACGGGTGGGTCTGGTGGCTCTGGCGCACCTCCAACTGCAGCGCCCGAAGCAACCGAAGGTTCTGGAGGAACGGGTGGGTCTGGTGGCTCTGGCGCACCTCCAACTACATCGCCCGAAGCAACCGAAGGCCAGCAGCCAGAAAAACCAATCCAAAGTGGAACTAATAACCAAAATCCCAAGCTTTGGAAACCAGTTGGAACAGCAGGCAGTTTCGCCCCAGGTTCGGCCGTCATAAATTCGACTGTCAAGGCTCAGGTAATTCTGATGATTAGAAAGTTTGCGAGCCATTCGACCGCACTGCAGTGTGTTGGCTACACATCGGGCCCAACAGTTCTTAGGTCGGACGCTCGGCTTTCTAAAGCTCGCGCAGAGGCAGTCTGCAACCTGATAAAAAAGCTTCGACCACGGCTAACTGTTCTCAGCGCTCAGGGAAAAACAGACCTAAGCCTTGGAAGGGCTGTGCGAAGGGTTGAAATCACATTCACTAGAAACTAGGTCGTCTAGACCTGGGTTAGTGAAGTGGCCTTAGGTCAACCTTGTGGTTGCAGGCCAACGAAGCCTCTAGGGCGAGCGACTCGGATTCTTTCTGATCCCCGGCTTCAATTAGCCAGAACCCGGAGAAGTTTTCGGGGTCTTCGAATAAAGGGCGATTTTCAATCAATTTCTTAGATTCGGAACGAAGGAGGTTGAAAGGGCCCTATCGTTTTCGCAATTCGTGCATTTCATGAATTGAATGGTAGGGCCCTTCAAATTTTGGTTCTGATTTTATCCACAGGCTCTTATTCCGTTCCCGTTCCGTTAGCTGGACATAAATGGGAGAAATTGGATAAAGTTACTAAGTAAAGCGTTTATTGGGTGAAACCAATGATTCGTCTGAATATAGCTTCCCTCCTGGGGACTATAAATGACTACGGATCAGAAGGTTGGGGGTTCGAGTCCCTCCAAGCGCACTAAACCCGAGAAGCCTTCACAACTTCTCGGGTTTTTTACTTTTGCGACCCGACCCCAAACAAAAGGTTTCGGGATTACGCCTCTATCGGGAGGAAAGCTTTATTCGGTTAATCAACTCTTCTCTTCAGCGGGGAGCTTTAGAAGTGGGCCAAGCCAAACTAAAGCTGAGTTTAGAGAACCCACCGGGTTCACCTTCGTAAATAGATACAGTCCATAAAGTGCGAGCGCAACCCATGGCGCGAAGAGCGCCGTGGTCAAAGCGATAACTCCAAAGACGGTCTGTATCACACTGTAGGCCGAAGCCATTTTGTGTAATTCCTCACCGGTAAATGGTGAGTCACTTGTCACCGTGAGGGGTCGTTTTTTCATGGCGAGCAAGAAGATCAGTTGTAGCGGCCCTTCAATAAAGATAAGAATGCCAAAGTAAAAAACTGCCCATGCCATGTTGGGGGTATTTATGTTCTCGCCCAGCAGTGCAGCTCCTGCTGGAACAAGTGCCGCAACCATAAATCCAAGTCCATGGTGCCAAACCATAAGTGCATGTGGTTTCCCGGCGAATTGCGAGTAGACGTGGTACTGATACCAAACCGCGAAGAGCACAAAGAAGCCCATTAGGAAGGAGAAGAAAATTGGCCATTCGTGCAACAGGGCACTATTCAAATCAGGCTCTTCCGAGATCTTCATGACAGCGCCGACCAGGTCTAGACCTAATAGCGTTAGGGCGATGGCATAAATCCCGTCACCCAGAGCGTCAATTC
>CAXNHX010000021.1:0-12268 GCA_964202305.1 Aquiluna sp. | reverse complement strand
CCATCGGCATCCATCTGAATGATGCGGTCATAACCTCGCTCTAGCGCGACCTGAAAGCCATGCGCGTAAGCACGCCCTAGTCCCTGTTTCTGTTTGCGATGGATCACGCTGACCCGCGGCTCCCCCTCCGCGATCTTGTCTGCCAGCACTCCTGTCCCATCCGGGGAGGAGTCATCAATCACGATGATGTCTAGATCTGACTTTGCGGACAAAACCTTGGTTATGGATGACGAAATCAGCTCACGCTCGTTGAAGGTGGGCATCAGAACCACGCATCTCATCGGCGACGCGACTTCTTGGCAAATGCCAAACCAATCAGTGCCAAAACCACGAGGGCGTTTACGTAGTCAAAGAATCTGCCCACATACATTGCCGGCGTGTAGCCGGTGTAGAGCGGAACTTCTTCCACCATTGCAGCTGGTGTGTACCACTCAACCTCGGCAAGAATCTCACCAGAGGGCAGGTAAATGGCGCTTAGGCCAACGGTGGAAATATTCACCACAGCCCTGCCGGTCTCTATAGCTCTGAGTCTCGCAATACCGGCCTGCTGGAAGGTTTCGTCGGAGTACCCAAAGTCGGCATTATTGGTTTGGGAAAGAATGACTTGTGCGCCGGTGTCGCTCAGCTCCCGAAGAATGCTGTCCTCCGCGATCTCGAAGCAGATGAGCGTGCCGGCGATGAAGTCCTCACTAACTTCAAAGATTCCGTCCCGCTGTCCAAAGCTAAAGCCCCGTGGAATCATGTCCACCAGTTCAGGGGCAAACATGCGCCAAAACTCACGATCCGGCGCATACTCCGCGAAGGGAACCGGCTGCTTCTTGTCGTAGTAGTCAACTGGCCCCAAGCCTGGCTGCCAAAGCAGAGTTGAGTTGTAAGCCTCGTCGCCTCTGACGGTTATAGTCCCAAAGCTGAAGGCGGCACCTAGCCGATCGGCCAGCTCAGTAACTTTGAGTCTCGCTGTTTCAGACCGAAGCGGGTCGATGTCTGATGCATTTTCCGGCCAGACCAGGAGGTCAACCTGACCTGCCAGCGGACTCTCAAAGACCAACTCCGAGGCCTCTAGATGATTCCGAAGGATTGTTCCTTGCTGGACATTCGAGAAAAGTCCTGCACTCGCATTCCCCTGAACCGCTGCGATTACTTTGGTCCCAGTTTGAGTAGTTGTGATATCGGTAGGCGTCACGATTGGAATTAGAGCAATCAGCAGGATGCTTACGATTACCGGCCTACCCGGCATCCTGGTTCGACCGCTTCGATTCAGCACCCAAAGCGCAGCGAGGATGCCAATCAGAGCAACCATGAAGGACAGCACCGACATGCCACCCCAGAACACCCACTTCATCATGAAACTGTCAGTCTGAGTCATTGCAAGTCTTGACCAGGGGAAACCGCCGTAGGGGAAGTTATTTGCTAGAAACTCTCGCAAAGTCCAGATGCTTGTCGCGGCTAGACCAAAGTAAACGAGCTCCACTCCCCTGGGTTTCAGCTTTTTGTAAAGCCAGGCAGTTAGCGCTGCACCGAACGCGTAGTACAGCGACTGAAGGGTCGAAAGTGCAATCAATGGCACTGGCCCCAAATAGAGCGAAATCCACTCAATGTGAGCGATATAAAAAGCCTGACCCGCCAGGAACCCGAGCACCCAAGCCCACCAAAAACCGAGTCCCAGAATGGAAATCATCAGGAGCGCTGGAATCAGGGGCGCGAGGATCCAAACGTTCTCCGTTGGAAAGGCATAAAGCGCAACCAGTCCCGAAGCGATTGCCAGCGGCACTCGCCAGAGAAGCTCCCTATAACGCATGTGACTACCCTAAGTTCTAGACGTAGTAGCTGGAGGCAACGATGCCTCGCTTGATCAGGTCCATGGCTTTGTAGGCGGTCTCTGCGACTTGAGCATCCGCCCCATTGGCAAGCTGATCCAGCAGGTCAATAATCTGCTTGGACCACCTTATAAAGTCTCCCGGAAGTAATCCGGTGAGCTTGAGAACATCATCCAGCCTTGAGCCGGTGGCCCACTTGTAAACGCCCCAAACCATCCCGAGCTCCAAAGTGTGCTCTTTGGGTAGTCGATAGGTTTCCTGCAGCTCGTAGAGCTTTTGCTGAATCGCTTCGGTTTCCTCGAGCGCCTTGAGGAATTCTCCCTTGGGGGTCTTGGGTTCGAAATCGCCATCGTCTCGACGGTTTTCGTAGACCAGTGCGGCGGCCATAGCCGCTAGGGATGCGGCGTCCAGGTTCTGCCAGGTGCCATTGTTAATGCACTCGGCAATCAGAAGATCGCGTTCACCATAGATCTTGGCGAGTCGGTTTCCTGCTGCCGTTACCTCGAGATCATCGCCATCTTCAACTAGGTAGCCGAGCTCGGTAAGCATTGAACAAATGCGCTCAAAGGTCTTTGCAACCTGGTTAGTTCGAGACTCGATCTGGTTCACCGCCTGATCGATTTCTTTCCTCAGCTTCTGATAGCGCTCACCCCAGCGCGCGTGAGCCTCTCGGTCGTTGCAACCGTGGCAAGGGTGTGCCCTGAGCCGACGCTTTAGATCAGCCAACTTCTGCTCGTGCGAACGCATCGTCTTGGTTTGGTGCATGTCCTTGCCGCCTCGAGAGCGAAGCGATGCTCCCGCGCGCTCGAGGTCAGAGATGTCTCTGCGCAGGCCCGAGTATTCGATGAAGTCCCCGAGGTGGCACTGAAGCGCCTCCACGTAGCCCTCGAGCGAAGCCTGCTTCTCCGAGATCACCTGAGCCAAGCCGACCACGCTGCGGTCAGCTTGGAACTGCGCAAAAGACCGCTCCAGCACTTGGGAGGCTCTGTGCGCGCCGAAGGCAGCAGTGAGGTTTACGGCCATGTTGTAGGTGGGTTTGAAGCTTGAATTGAGTGGGTAGGTTCGCTTCGATGCCAAACCCGCAACTACGTTTGGGTCGAGCTGTCCACCCCAAAGAATCACCGAGTGACCCTCGGGATCAATGCCGCGTCTCCCGGCTCTTCCAGTGAGCTGGGTGTATTCCCCGGCCGTGATTTGAACTCTGGACTCACCGTTGAATTTATCCAAACGCTCCAGCACAACAGTTCTGGCCGGCATGTTAATTCCGAGTGCCAGGGTTTCGGTGGCGAAGACCACCTTCACCAGCTTGCGCAGGAACAGCTCCTCGACAACCTCTTTGAAGGCTGGAAGCATGCCGGCGTGGTGAGCGGCATATCCACGCTCCAAAGATGCCAGCCAGTCGAAATAGCCCAAGGTGTCGAGATCCTCATCGCTGATTGATGAGCAGCGCGCCTCGGCGACTCTTCGAATCTCCGTTGCCTGTTCTCGATCGGTGAGCCTGACCCCGGAGCGACGACAAGACTCAACCGCCTTCTCACAGCCCACTCGAGAGAAGATGAAGAAGATGGCTGGCAACAGGTCCGCTCGGTCCAAGTTGTCGATTACGTCTGACTTCTCCAACTTTGGGAACTGGCCCTGAGGCCGGTTTCGATTGTCCGAGGAGTAACTCTTTCCGCCCCACTTTCCCTTGCCCCGAATTGGCGAGCGGGAACGAGCCTGATGCTTCTGCAGTAACTCCGGGTTAACCCGCATTTGCTTGCTGCCCTTTTCAAACAGCTCAAGAATCTCGTCGCCAAACATCACGTGCTGGTGCAACGGCACTGGACGATGTTCCGAGACGATGACCTCAGTATTTCCGCGCACCTCTGCCAGCCAAGCACCAAACTCCTCGGCGTTGGAAACGGTTGCGCTCAGGGAAACTACGAGCACGTCCTTGGGCAGGTGAAGAATGACTTCCTCCCAGACCGCACCGCGGAATCTATCGGCCAGGTAGTGGACCTCATCCATCACCACAAAACCAAGGTCTCGAATTGAAGACGATGTTGCGTAGATCATGTTTCGAAGCACTTCGGTGGTCATGACCACGATCTGTGCCTCAGAGTTTTGATTGTTATCGCCCGTTAGCAGACCCACCATGTCTTTGCCGTACTTGCCAGCAAGCTCCGCATACTTCTGGTTACTCAGCGCCTTTATTGGGGTGGTGTAAAAAACCTTTTGACCCTTTGCCACGGCTAAGTGGATTGCAAACTCCCCAACGATGGTCTTTCCAGCGCCGGTGGGCGCAGCAACTAGGACTCCACTGCCCCGCTCCAGAGCCTGGCATGACTTTTCTTGGAAGTCATCAAGGGGAAACTTGAGCTCTCTAGAGAATGCTTCAAGCTCTTGGTAGCGGTTCTTGTCTTTCGCCCTGGCGTACTTCTCGGCCGGGGTGAGCTCAGTCGAGTTCGAGCTCATCAGCGGACAGCAGCTTCGCCTGCTTGCGCTCTCTGCGCTTGTCATTCAGCATCGCGATACCTACTGCACCGAAGAACAGAATCATGAGCGGAACCATCATCAAGAGCATTGTCATCGGTTCGGCAACCGGAGTTGCAAGGGCGGCGACAATCGCAATGACTAGCACCGCAACACGCCAGCTCTTGAGGATTCCCCGACCGGTTGCAAGACCCGCAAAGTTCATCAGGACCAGAATCACTGGCATGACAAAGGCGATACCAAAGATCAGCAGAATACGAATTGCGAACAAGACGTAGTCAGCCGCATTGATTACGTTCGTGCTGCCCTCGGGAGTAAAGCCAATCAGGGCCACAACGAAGCTAGGAAGGGAGGCCCAGGCCAGCGCGGTGCCAGCGAGAAATAGAGGCAGCGACGAGGCCATAAAGCCTATTGCGTAGCGTTTCTCCTTGTCCTTCAGACCCGGAGCCACAAAAGCCCAGATGTTCCAAAGCCAAACCGGTGAGGTGATTATTACCCCGAGAAAGATTGAAAGCTGGATTCGGAGGTCGAACGCTGAAACGACGGTGGTGAAGTTTGCCGAGGCATCAATGCCTCGTTCTGCGGCAACATTCTTCAGGGGTTCCTGAAGAAAAGAGAAAACGGGGTCAAACAAAAACCAGCCGGCTACGGTGCCGACAACTAAAAACCCCGCCGACCATGAAAGGCGAATCCTAAGCTCCCGCAAATGGGAGCGAAGAGTACCTCGGCGCTCTTTATCCTTGCGCCGCGCCATTAGTCCTTGGTTTTCTCACTCTCGGGAGCGGCCTCGGCCTTTGGTGCCTCAGCACCCTCGCCGTTCTTGTTGATTTCCTTCTTGAAGATTCTCATTGACTGCGCCGCACTCTTTGCGAGTGCAGGAAGCTTCGGCGCTCCCCATAGCAACAGCACGATTGCAAGAATGATGATCCATTCCCAGCCCTGAAGTCTCATGCTTTCCTCTTATCTGTATCGATGTCTCGAATCCGTTCTACAAGTCTATGCTGTCTTTCTTCCGCCTTCTTCTCGCGTTGACGAACAAAGGCCCGCCTGTTCGCCAGAAGTTTCTGAAGATCGTCTATCGAACTCGGGCTCGCGGGCTCAATCGCAAGTTCGTCATAGGACTTTGCCGCTGCGACATGCGATTTCGCCTGCTCAATCTCACGCTTGAGCGCGATCCCATTGAGATAGAGCCGATAGACCACCAAGCCAAGTGCATAGAGGCTCAACAAGCTAACGGCCACGACAAGCCAAGAAGTCCAGCCCATCTAGTCCTCGTTTTCAGGTGCTTGCTGAGGCGACAGAGCTGCTTCGGCGAATGCTTTGACGGCCACCTTGGCCTCTTGGGGTTCTAGAACTCGCACCAGACCACCATAGCGAGTGATGTGACGTCCGAGTGCCCTGAGCGATCCAACCATGATCTCTCCGACAATCTGGCCGTCCTTGGTCGTGAGGTTCGAATAAGAGGGGAAGTTCCAGAAGATCTCGGCTGCCTCCGGATCGGCAGCTATTTTCACTGTGATCTCTCTGGCACCATCGCCAAACACTTCCTCTGGAATCTCAGCGGCCAGGGCCTCGTCGCTAATTCTTTGGGTTGTGAGTTCAAGTCGCAAAATGCGGTCCAGTCGGAAAGATCTGACCGCTTGGTTTTTGTGACAAAAACCCCGCAGGTAGTGCTTATCAAGAACAAAATCGATTCTTAGTGGATCGATGGTTCTCAACGCGCGCTCTCCCAGTTGGTTCACATACTCGCACTCGATGGCCACCTGATCCGTAAGGGCGCTTTGTAGCTGCGCCAAAAGGGTCAACTCTCTTGAACCATTGACCCTAGAAACCACGCTGCTCGTTGCACCACCGATCACTGCGCGCAACGACCCGAGCGCCTCGTTCTCGGAAAACTGAGGCAGCGAGGCGAGGTAATCCAGCCCCGCGGCCAGCGAGGTTGCCTGACGCTTGGAAAGGGTTGGGGGTTCAGTGAGGTTTGAGTCTGCGACCGAGAAGTCAACTTCGCCCTCCTCAAGCAGTTCATCGTCGAGATAAAAGTGTGTTTTGAAGTTCCCGACATCCTCACTATTGGCGATGGTGAGCACCGCCTTCTTGATGGTCTTCTCGGAGTAACCGAAGTGCTCTGCGAGCTCCGCAGTGAAGTGGGGACCATCACGAAGGACCAGCCCAACGATGGAAAGCGCTAGGTTGAAAAGCTCCTCGCCATCTAATTCCTGTTTAGGCATGATCACTCACCACCTTTTTCAGTCCCAGTTGGATTCGAGCAGCCAGAGACTCTGGCTTCAAAACCTTGAGCTCTCCCCCAAATTCAATGAGATCCTCGGCCAGTAGCGCCTCGTCCATGTAGTTGAGCGTTATCTGGTTGGACTCCGGAGCACCAAAGTGCCACCATGCCTCAGAGTCAGATACAAGCTCCAGATGCGCCTGTTGGGATGCGATGAAAGCCGTTAGCTCTGCCTCGGCCTGCGAAATGTTTTCCTCACTCGCCTGCTCCGCTGCTGCATCGAGCAGATTGACCTCGGAAACGATTCTGCGCAGCAGAAAGTTCTTCAGCTCTCCCGACTCGAGCGCTAGCAATACCCACTGGCCCTCAATAAATCTCAGTTTCTGGGGGTCCAGCTCCCTGACGCTGGCTTCTGAGTCTGGTTTGCGATAGCTGAATCGCACCCTTACCTGGTCCGATATTGCAATGGCCAGCGGTTCGAAACTTTGATGCCTCGCAATGAGTCGCGGGGTGAAGATGGAAAGCTCACGATTGTTTGGCATGACACCGAGCGCCTTGAGCCGAGTAAGACCGGATTGCGCCGACGGGGCCATCAGTCGGTTGTTCCAAGCCCTCGCTGCTAGCTCCAGCAATTGGAACTGCTCCGGAGTTAGCTTGAGATCCTTGGGCCAGGCGAATGAGCCTTTGGAGATCAAATAGCGATGCGAAGTGCTCTCTTCGTAGGCGTCGACCTCAACAACTTCAAGTGCGACTCCCATTTCACGCAGCGAGGTCTTATCGCGCTCAAACATCTTCTCGCGAGCATCGCTTGAAGAATCGGCATAGGCCTGGACTGACCGGTAGATCTCTTGTTTTGAAAGCCCGAGTCTAGGAGCCGCCAACAGGCAGCAGGTGAGGGTAAATAGTCTTTGCGCGGGAGACTGTTTTGACACCAGCTCCCCCTTTTCGCTAACCCTTGCCCAGGACGTCGATAACGAATATCAATGTAGAGCCTGCCGGAATAGATCCCTGAGCTGAATCGCCGTAGCCAAGCTCTGGAGGAATAACGGCAATCACCTGGGATCCAACCGTCACTCCCTCAAGACCCATTACAAATCCCTCAATCAGACCCTCGTAGGTGATTGGGAAGGTTGCCGGTGCGCCTGAGTCCCAGGAGGAGTCGAACAACTCCCCATCCCAAGTCCAACCCGAGTAGTGCAGAACTACGGTGTCGCCAATCGCGATCGGCTCACCACCACCTTCAACCAGCACGCTTCTGCGGAACTCAGTGGGAGCCTCCGAGGCCGGGATCTGAATGCCGGGCTGACCCGAGGGGGCTTTGATGACGGTAGGCATGCCAGTCTCTGGAGCTTGGTTGGCACCATTTGCTCTTGGCAAATAGGCGCTTACGACGTCAAAGACGAAGATGACTCCGTGGTCCTCGGCAATCCCAAGACTTGGTATTCCAGCCGAGTTGTGTGCCGACGCGGCATCCAACAGAATGGCCACTCTTGAACCCACCTGCACCCCGGTGAGGCCCTTGCAGAAATCCGGGGTTGCCCCCTCGATCAAATCCTGTGAGATGAAGTTCTCGGTTCCGAACTCGCTGCCCTGTATTTCCTCGCCGGTTGCGGCATTGAAGCCAATGAAGTGCAGGGAGACTCGCTGCCCTCCAACAATCGCCCCGCCATCTCCCTCGATTACAACCTGGGTCTCAACCCCGGTGCCACTCAGAGGAGTTGGAAAGCTAACCTCTGGCTGCGAGCCAAAGTCCCCGGCAACCGTGATTTGCTCAACACCTGTGCCGGACTGGTGACTCTCGCAAGAAGCGCTCAAACCAACCGAAAGCTCGGCATAGCCCTTTGGGGCCGCAGGGTCGGTCGTGGGCTCAGCTGCACTGCAGCCCGCTAGTACGAGAAGGGGAAGAGCTGCTAAGGCTAATTTGCGCAATCGGGACACTTTCATTGGAGACACCTAATTCTGCCTGTCGTTTACTTCTTGTGTGAGCTTGCGAACGGTTTTTCTCAGCTTTTTCTCGCTCACGTTTCGCTCACCCATGGCCTGGGGTAACCAAACCTCCATGTCCGCTGCGGTGTGTTCGGCCTTCGATGCCCTGCGCTGCTTGAACTGCGGCAACTCGGTATCTGGGGCCAGTCTTCTCGCCGAAAGCAAGAAGCCGGTGTGGCCAATCATGCGGTGTTCCGGCCTAACGGCCAAGCCCTCCAGGTGCCAGGGTCGAACCATCGACTCCCAAGCGGACGCATCAGTAAAGCCACCGTGTGACTTGATGATCTCAGCCGTGCGTGAGAGTTGGGTGACGGTTGCCACATAGACAATCACTAGACCACCTGGTCGCAATACGGTTGCAACCTCGTCGATGCAATCCCAGGGCGCGAGCATATCTAGGACTACGCGATCGGCTTTACCGGCTCCAATGGTCTTCGCAGCGACCTCTTGGAATGCCCCGAGAGTCACCTTCCAGTTCGTAGCTTCTCCGATGAAGTTGTGGACATTGGCCTGGGCGATCTCGGCAAACTCCTCACGCAATTCGAAGGAGAACAGCTTTCCCTTCTCCCCCACTGCTCGAAGCAGGTAGCTGGAGAGCGCTCCAGAACCAACCCCGGCCTCAGCGACCACCGCTCCGGGAAAGATGTCCCCTTCAACTAGAATCTGCGCCGCGTCCTTGGGATAAACGATCGCCGCACCACGTGGCATGGCGAGGACGTAGTCTGCCAAAAGAGGTTTTAGGGCGAGGTATTCGTCGCCGTTGTGGTTCCGAATCACGCTGCCCGACGGCTTGCCGATGATGTCGTCGTGGTGGATGTCGCCCTTGTGGGAGCCGAATCGAGCACCTGCAACCAGGGTTATTGAGTTCATTCGGCCTTTCGGGCCGGTCAACTGCACCTTGTCACCGGGAGCGAAAATCTCAGTCATGAACCCTCAAGCTTTCAATCTGATCCAGGTCCACCTCGGTGAGTGAGGAGATGATCTTGTTGGTTGGTCTATGGGGTAGTGGGATCAGGTTTGGGATTCCAATCGCGTGAGTGCCGGCGGCCTCGGCCGAGGCCAGACCGCTGTGCGAGTCCTCAAATGCTATGCACTGCGTGACGTCAACGCCAAGTAGCTCGGCAGCCTTCAAATAAGGTTCCGGGTGAGGTTTGCCCATCGTCACATCGTCCCCTGCGACAATGACATCAAATGCGTCAAAGCCAATTCGATCCGCGACGGTTTGCGCCATGGTGCGCATGCTCATGGTCACTAACGCGGTCTTGATGCCGCGACGTTTGAGCTCCAGCAGGAGCTCTACGGCGCCTGGTCGGAAGGGTAAATTCTTCTTTAGGTTCTCAATCACTTCATTGGTCATCTTGTCGATAACCTCTTGAACGCTTAGGTCCTGGATGCCAAATTTATCTCTGAGCATTGCCGAGGAGTCATAGAGGCTCTTGCCAATCATTTGGTGGGCGTCGGCCTCGGTCCACACTCCCCCATAGCTCTGAGCCAGCGCGTCTTCCGACTGCATCCAGTAGGGTTCTGAGTCGATTAGGGTGCCGTCCATGTCCCACAGCACGGCAGCTGGAAAGTTATTGTTTGACATCGAGCCAAGTCTAGTTCCGCAGGTGAATTAGAGTTTGGGAAGTATTTGATGGAGGTTTGATGCTCGCAGGTCGAATTCTGCTGGTTGCTTTTGAAGGCTGGAACGATGCCACGGAGGCAGCTTCCGCCGCACTGCGCTCAATCTCAGATCAGTTTAAGGCTCAGACTCTTGAAGCTGTCGACCCAGAGGACTACTACGACTTCCAATTCTCGAGACCAATGCTGGAACTTGATGAGGATGGGAATCGCTCGCTCAGCTGGCCCGGGACAGAGCTGTTGCAGGCCTCGGCTGAGGGAATGAAGGAATACCCCGGAGCCGAGAACATCTACCTTCTTCTTGGCACCGAACCTTCGAGGCGTTGGCTCTCATTCGCCGGTGAGGTTCTAGAGATGATCCAAGATCGCGAAATTGACACCGTGGTCATGCTGGGTGCGATGCTCGCCGATGTCCCCCACACCAGACCCATGCCAGTTTTTAAGAGCTCGCAGAACCCTACGCTGCAACAAATGTTTGGCCTTGAGCCATCGAAGTATGAGGGGCCGGTTGGTATCCTGACGGTTCTCTCGCAGGCCTTTGAGAGTGAGGGCATTCCGGTGTTGTCACTCTGGGGTTCAGTGCCTCACTACGTGCACAACACCCAAAACCCGAAAGCTTCGCTTGGCTTTTTATCTGAGCTGAGCGCACTCACCGGCTTTGACTTTGACACCTCGGCGCTCGCGGAATCAGCATTTGACTGGGAGCGCTCGATTGACGAACTCTCCGAGACTGATGATGAGATGGCTGGTTACATCGAGCAGCTCGAGAAGAGCCGAGATGCCTACGAATCTGAGCTTGCTTCAGGCGATGCCATTGCCAAGGAGCTCGAGAAGTTCCTCAAGGAGCGTCCAGAGGCTGAGGGTAAGGGCTAAATAGCCCCTACAGCCAGGCCAACTAGCATCAGGCTTCCCACTCCAACACGCCAAATCACGAACGGCATGAATGAACCCTTTTCGAGGAACTTCAACAGCCAAGCAATTACTGCATACCCCGAGACGAAGCTGACCAAAGTCGCCACTATTGTTCCGGTGAGTAAATCGGATGGCAGGTCACCAAAGGATTCAAAGAACTGATAGAAGCCCGCTGCCAACACAGCGGGTATCGCCATGAGAAAGCTGTAGCGAGCGGCCGCCTCGCGGCTAAAGCCGAGCATCAAACCCACCGTTATGCTGCCACCTGATCGGGAGACACCCGGTATTAGAGCCAGTGCCTGACCAAGCCCGAAGGCAAGACCGGACTTGAAGTTGAGGTCAGTTATTGCCTTCTGCTTCTTGCCCAGAAGATCGGCCATTCCAAGCAGCAGGCCAAAAACAATCAGAGTGACTCCAATGACCCAAAGTTGCCTGACATCGTTTTCAACAAAGTCTCTGAATAGGATTCCGAGAATCGCGATTGGCAGGGTGCCGATGATGATCAGCCAGCCAAGCCTCGCGCTCTGCTCCTGATCGGACCAGCGACGAAAACCAGTTCTGAACCAGGAACCCAGGATCTCAACAATCATTTTGAAGAAGTAGATAACTACCGCGGCTTCGGTCCCAATCTGGATGGTCGCGATAAAGGCGGTGAGCTGGGGTTTGCTTAGCTCAGAGAGTCCCATCAGCTCCTGGGCTATCTGCACGTGCGCCGATGAGGAGATTGGGAGAAACTCGGTTAGACCCTGGATTAGACCCAGAAGGATCGCCTCAAAAAAGGTCATTCGTCTTCGGCAAGCTCAAACGGCAGGTACTCGTCATAGGCATTCGCAAGCGCCTCTTCGTAGCTTAGGAAGGCATCCTCAACCAGTGCGTAGGCTTGCTCGACGATCTGCTCAGCGCCCTCGCGCTTGGTCGCTGCGGCATCCAGGTGTCGCTCGAGAGCCCCTACTAGGCGGCTGAGTGCTGCTGCTACTTCCTCATGCATTCTCTTAAGTTAGCCCCAAAAGCCCCAATACCCAAGTAGGCGGGCTGTGAAGGGCAGCTCAATTCATGGTAGATTGTGGCTCGCTCATCTTTGATGAGCACCACCTGTCCGGGTGGCGGAATGGCAGACGCGCTAGCTTGAGGTGCTAGTCCTCGCATAGAGGGTAGGGGTTCAAGTCCCCTTCCGGACACTCAAACCGAATCAATCTGGCTGAACTAAGATTTGCCAGGTGAACCCCTCTTT
>CAXNHX010000020.1:0-12368 GCA_964202305.1 Aquiluna sp. | reverse complement strand
ATCTCTTGAGCGCTGGCTCCAACCGTCGGACTTGCCGGTGAGTAGTAGGAGAACTCCTGCCCTGTTGGTGCAACCAGTTCGGGTCCCGCCTGCACATCAAGCTCGGTGGGGAGGGTTGCACACCCCGAGAGCACGAGGGTGGCAAGCAAGGCAATGAAACGCTTCACTACTGCTCACCTCCGCTCGGCGGCAAAGGAATAGGAGAGTTGGCGATGACCGACTCCCTCTGCTTCGGGAGGGTGAGCCTGAAGCTGGTGCCCTTATTCGGCTTGGACCAAACCTGTAGCCAGCCGCGGTGCAGAGTCGCATCCTCCTTTGAGATGGCTAACCCTAGGCCGGTGCCACCAACCGAGCGCTGGCGGGCCGGGTCAGCTCGCCAGAAGCGATCGAAAACTCGCTCCAACTGAGCTCGGGTCATACCTACACCCTGGTCCGACACGCAAACTGCGACCGCTTGCTTGTTCTGCCCCACGTGAACAGTGATGGGCTTGCCCTCGCCATGCTCAACGGCATTTGATAGCAGGTTCCGCAGCAGTCGCTCGATGCGCTTGCCATCAATCTCCGCCTCAACTGCCCCTGGAGGCAGCACAATCTTGATCTCGGTGTTCTTGCTCTTGGCCAATGGTTCAATTGAGGCGATAGCGGCCCCGACCACTGCATTAAGGTCCTGCTGCTCCCAGTCTGGAGTAACCGCTCCAGCGTCATAGCGAGAAATTTCAAGCAGGTCTGCCAATAGCTTCTCGAAGCGCTCAATTTGGTTCTGCATTAACTCAGCGGAGCGGGACAAAGCGGGGTCTAACTTCTCTCGATTCCCGAAGATCACCTCGCCTGCCAATTTGATTGTCGTGAGTGGGGTTCGAAGCTCGTGGGAAACATCAGACACGAACCTGCGTTGCATCCGAGAGAGTTGGTCAAGCTGTTGAATCTGCTGCTGCAAGCTACCCGCCATCTTGTTGAAGGACTTAGCCAGCTGCGCGATGGAGTCCTCGCCCTTCTCGGGTAGACGCCTGTCAAGCATTCCAGCAGACAGCGACTGGGCCGCCTCAGCGGCCTCCTCAACGGGTCTAACCAGGCTGCGCGTAACAAGGTAACTGACGGCAGCAATCATCGCGATCATGATGATTCCAGCTGTCGCCAAAGCGCTTTGAACCAGCTCGAGTGATCGCTGCTCCGCGCTTAGGTCGAAAACCAGGTAGAGCTCGAAGTCTCCGGC
This sequence comes from Aquiluna sp., assembly GCA_964202305.1. Classification (GTDB taxonomy): domain Bacteria; phylum Actinomycetota; class Actinomycetes; order Actinomycetales; family Microbacteriaceae; genus Aquiluna. The sequence continues at coordinate 11,155 of CAXNHX010000020.1, read as the reverse complement.
CAAAGGAATCGTCAGCGGTGCGCCAACCGTGATGCCCGGGACCGTGACGCCGTCTCTCGATAGTGCGACCGGTGTGTAGCTCAAGACAGACTCGGATAGCCGAACCTCAGAGCGCAATTGCTCGGGAATCGTTGCAAGGTCTAGATCGATTGAAATCGGGGATTGGAAGAGCTCCAGCTGCGGTTGGCCTGGGCTTCGAAGTAGCGCCACCTGCCTGGTGGCAGACCCATCGGTAATTTCTAGTGAGGGAACCACTGAGTTGATCAGAGTTTGAAGAGCGGTCTCATCGGTCAGAGAAGCAGCAGCAACCGTGTTCTGCACTGAGCTAACTGCACGCTCGGTCTCGAACAGCACCTGTGAGAGTCGGTTCTGATAAAAGCCATTGGCCAGCGAATAAGAGAGGAAGCCTCCCAGAGTGACAAGAGCCAGGGCACTCAGTAGGACGGTCGCAACAACCGTCCTAGCGGTTAGCGAGCGCCGAAGCAGAGAAATCAAGACTCAGTGCCGGCTCGATAACCGTGGCCGCGAACAGTCATGACAATCTTTGGGTTCTCCGGATCTTCCTCGACCTTTGAACGCAGGCGCTGAACGTGGACGTTCACCAACCTGGTGTCGGCCTTGTACTGATAACCCCAGACCTGCTCCAAAAGCATCTCTCGCGAGAACACCTGGTTTGGCTTGGCAGCCAGAGTGTGAAGCAGCTTGAACTCCAGTGGCGTCAGCGACAACGACTGGTCGCCACGCCTAACCTCAAAAGTCTTTGGATCCAGCGAGAGACCTGCAACTGCAACTGTTTGGGAATCATCCCCCATGGGACGAAGACGTGCCTTCACTCGAGCGATGAGTTCAGCTCCGTTGTGGGGCTTGACGACATAGTCGTCTGCTCCAGCCTCTAGCCCGAGAACAACATCCTCGGTCTCACTCTTCGCACTGAGCATGATGATTGGAACTCCAGAGTGAGCCCTGATCTGTCTGCAGACCTCAATACCCGATTGCCCGGGCAACATGATGTCTAGCAAGACCAGATCAGGGTTCTTCTCCGAAAAAACCGAAACGGCGCTTATTCCATCGCTAGCAAAGAGCGGTTCGTATCCGGCACCCGAGAGCACCAGGCCGACCATTTCACGCAGTGCATCATCATCGTCTACAACGAGAATCCTCTGAGTCACTGCGCCTCCTGCTAGTAACGGTAGTGGTCTACCTTGTAGGGTCCGTTTACTGGAACACCAATGTATCGTGCTTGACGCTCGGTTAGGTGAGTCAATTCAACGCCGAGGGCATCGAGGTGCAGTCTTGCGACCTTCTCGTCTAGTTCCTTTGGCATGATGTGAACACCCAAACCGTATTCGGCTGCACGCTCGTAAAGCTCAATCTGAGCCAGCACCTGGTTCGCAAATGAGGTTGACATCACGAAGCTTGGGTGACCGGTGGCGTTTCCAAGGTTCATAAGTCGACCCTCGCTCAGAATCAGAACGGCACGGCCGTTTGGCAGTCTCCACTCGTGAACCTGTGGCTTGATTTCGATCTTCTCAACACCTGGAATCTTGCCGATGCCAGCCATGTCAATTTCGTTGTCGAAGTGACCAACGTTCGCCAAGATCGCGAGGTTTTTCATCTTCAAAACGTGGTCTGCGGTGATGATGTTCTCGTTACCGGTTGACGTGACGAAAATGTCGATCTGGTCGACTACCGACTCCAGGGTTGCAACCTGGTAGCCGTCCATGACTGCCTGCAGCGCACAGATTGGGTCAATCTCGCTCACGATTACGCGAGCTCCCTGGCCACGAAGTGCCTCGGCGCAGCCCTTACCCACGTCACCATAACCTGCAACGAAGCAGGTCTTGCCGCCCATGAGGACGTCGGTTGCACGGTTTAGGCCGTCTGGAAGTGAGTGGCGGATGCCGTACTTGTTGTCAAACTTGCTCTTGGTGACAGCGTCGTTAACGTTGATGGCGGGGAACAAAAGCTTGCCTGCAGCAAAGAACTCATAGAGGCGGTGAACACCGGTGGTGGTCTCCTCTGAGACACCGATGATGTCCTTTGAAATACGGGTGAAGTAGCTGGAATCGCGCTTTAGAGATTCGCGCAGCACCTCAAGAACAACCTGGTACTCCTCCGAGTCATCAACACCGGCTGGAGGAACCGAACCGGCTGCCTCAAACTCGACACCCTTGTGAACGAGCATGGTGGCGTCGCCGCCGTCGTCCAAGATTAGATTTGGACCCTCGAAACCCTGAGCTGAGAAGTCAAAGATCTTCTCGGTGCACCACCAGTAGTCCTCCAGGGTCTCGCCCTTCCAGGCGAAGACTGGGGTTCCCTTTGGCTCCTCTGGGGTTCCGCTTCCGACAACAACCGCGGCGGCTGCCTCATCCTGAGTGGAGTAAATGTTGCAGCTCGCCCAGCGCACAGAAGCGCCAAGGGCGGTCAAGGTCTCGATCAGCACCGCGGTCTGCACGGTCATGTGCAGGCTGCCGGAGATGCGAGCTCCCTTGAGTGGCTGGTGAGGACCGAATTCCTCGCGCAGCGCCATAAGCCCTGGCATTTCTGCCTCAGCTAGTCGAATTTGGTGGCGGCCGGATTCAGCAAGCTGAAGATTGGCGACCTTGAAATCAATTGAGGTCATTGTCTGACTCATGGGGCTTTTGGCCTTTCTAGTTGTCGAAACGTTAGCTGTTTCTAATTGCTTGGATTGCTTTGTCTCGAATCTCAACCAGCAAGGCCTCGTGGTTTGATTCTGCGTTAAGTCTAAGCAATGGTTCAGTGTTTGAGGGGCGAACATTGAACCACCACCAGCGCTCTGAGGTTGAACTGAATGTCAGCCCATCAAATTCCTCAATCTCTGCATCAGGGAAAGCGGCTTTCAAGCGAGCAATCGCAGCCTGGCGATCCTCCACCGTCGAATTGATTTCACCTGAGGAGAAATACGGGGTGTATTTCGCCGAGATCTGACTCATGAGTTCAGCGCCGGAACCGAGTTCACTAATTAGGTGCAGAGCTGCGAGCATGCCGTTGTCTGCGCCCCAGAAATCCCTGAAGTAGTAGTGGGCGGAGTGCTCTCCACCAAAGACCGCTCCAGTGTCAGCCATTTGGTCTTTGATCAGGGAGTGACCAACCTTGGTGCGCACCGGCTTCGCTCCGGCCGAGGCGATAACCTCCTCTACGCTTCGAGAGGTGAGCAGGTTGTGCAGGACAACAATGTCCTTTTCACCGAGCAACTTGACTCGCTCGATCTCCCGCTTGGAGACAATTGCCGCTAGCGCAGATGGGCTGACCAGTTCACCCTTTTCATCAACTGCGAAGCAGCGATCAGCATCGCCATCGAAAGCCAATCCCAAATCGGCGTTCTCGGCACGAACTCTGGCCTGAAGGTCAACGAGGTTCTTTGGGTCCAGCGGGTTTGCCTCGTGGTTGGGGAAGCTGCCGTCAAGCTCGAAATACATCTCGATGATTTCAATAGGCAGCCCCTTGTTCTGAAGTACGAGGGGAACCGTGTAGCCGCCCATGCCATTGGCCGCATCGACCACAATCTTTAGGGGGCGTATGTCTCTGAGGTCCACCAGCTCATGCATGTAGTTTGCGTAGTCGGCTCGCACGTCAAGATCACTAACGTTGCCAACCTTGGCTAAAGGCTGAATGCCCGATTCAAGGTAGCCCTTGGCTCGATCCCTGATGTTTCCCAGACCGGTATCCATGCTGATTCCGCGAGCCAACTCTCGGGAGAACTTTATGCCGTTGTAGGAGGCGGGGTTGTGTGAAGCGGTGAACATCGCGGCTGGAAGCTCATACTTACCGGAGGCGAAGTAAGTCATGTCCGTCGAGCAGAGCCCAATCAATCGAACGTCTGCTCCGCGAAGAGTTGCACCTTTGGCGAAGGCTGCTGCAAATCTTGGTGAACTGTCCCTCATGTCGTGCCCGACCACCAGAGCTTTGCCCTCAAGGCTCAACTCATCAGCAAAGCCTGCTCCAAACGCCTCGATGATTTCTTCGCTGAGCTCAACATCGACAAGCCCCCTAACGTCATAGGTCTTCACAAAGGCATCAAAGTTGATCAAGTTCACACTCCGGGTAGTTGGCCTGCCAAGAATACAATGGGGCCATGGCGCCAGGGCTGAACCACCGCGATCGGCATGGAAGAGGGCTGCGCAGACCCATCCCCTCAAAGCTCTTCTCACACGGCGTGCAACGCGGAAGCTTCTTTGAACAGGTCGTTACCGACACCTGCGAATACCTCCGCGAAACCTTCCGCGAAGAGCTTGGTGATTTGCAGTGGCGGATCGAAGAGGTCCCCTACCTGCAAGACGGTGAAGAGGTTCGTCGCTGGAGTGCCAAAAAGAGCACCATGACAATCACTCTCTATCGGATTCCCATTGAGCGCTTTGGCAAAAAGCGAATTCCAGATCCACGAATTCACATCGAGCAGGCGGTGATCTCTGCTGCAGCCTCACTGATTGATAAGGACCCCTGGGAACTCATTCACCCCGACTAGTTGACCCTAACGACTAAATTCTCACCGAGATTCGAGCTCTCTCTTGGGTGCAGAACTGAGTAACCCGCCCGATCAAATATCTCAAGCGCAACGGCAAACTGACCGCTGCCTTCAACCCTTATGCTGCTTGCAGAGCTTGGTATCGCAACCTGGCTGAATGGCGCTAAAGCAAGTGATTCGAAGCTGAGCCTGTCGCCAAAGTTTGATTCGATAGTGAGCTCGATTGCGGTTGAACCTGGGTTCGCAATCACAACCGAGTTCTTATAAGAAGATAGCGGGATAGTCACCGAGCTAAAGCGCTCGGCAGGTTGGATCCAGGCAAAGTCCAGCATTGGCTCAATGCTGGAATTCTTGATTGCCGCCAGCACGGGCAGATCACTGGTCAAACTAACCAGCGGGTAACCACCGGCCAGCTCAAGGGTCAGTTCAGCAAACGACGCTGGGTTTACCAACTCTCGCACCAGCTCAACGCTGTTGTCACCAAAGACCGTTACGACCACCTCAGCAACTTCCCCACCGGGGTTGTACACCCGCATCATGGGTTTATCAAAACCCTGGGTCAAATCTCTGAGCCCAACAAAGGAGAATGACGAGCTCGGGTCGAGGGTGGGGGTCTCAATTTCGACTCCGACCGGATTCAGCCCTCTGGTCTCGCGATTTTGCAGAGCCATTGATATCTCAGGGCCCGAGCTCTCAAAGTAAATTGCAAATGCTCGCTCACCATTTGCATAACCCGAGGTGGGAATCAGCTGCTGCTCTCCAGGAGCCAGAGCGAAACGGTCACTAACTGTTCTTCCACTCAGATGAATCTCAAGTTCAACTATGGCCTCGACTTCTCCCGGATTTGCGGCAATCAGGACGGACTCCGCCCCAACGACAGACGACCCGTTAACCAACCAGCCAGAGGCAACCGGCTTATTACAGAAGCTAGCGGCTAGCCCCTTGGCTCTTTCGCGATCAATGGCCTGGGATTGAATCAGAGAAATCAAGTTCGTGGACTGCAACGGGTCGGCGACCAGCGCTCCAGCGCCCTCCACGGTTGTCAGCGGAGGAGAGACGAGAAGCTCGGTCGCGGTGGTCTGACTCGAGATCAGGGCCTCGCCAACCCGCGTAACGTTACCGAGATCAACCCCGCTTTCACCACCAACCTCCACTAGCGCGCCGGGGCAAAATATGCGCAACGGCAGAGGTTCGACGCTGACCGTCTGAACTTCCAGGTCTGGTCGACTGAGCTCACCGAAGTTAGGGAAAAACTGCCAGTGAGCAATGGTCAGACCAGCCGCCAGAATCAAAGTCGCTACCCTGCCTAAAATCTTCACTTGGACCGCCTCAATGACCTGCGTCCAGTTATGGATCCGGGGGTGGGGATGGCAAGCAGGGCAAATGCGGCGAGCAAGCTCAACTGAATCTCTCTCAATGGGTTGGCTGCTAAATAGACATTGGGTCCCGCGTTCGACTCAACGAGTGACCAAAGCTGCCCGAATCCAGTTTCACCCGCTGGCTGGAGAATCGTCATTGAATCAAGGGCGACTTTCGCCTGCTGAGCGAACTCGCCCTCGCCCTGAATCAAAACGAAATCGACTCCTAGGACCGCATTCAGCTGAGCAACACCCTCGGGATTGCCTGCGATCAGAGATCCGCCAAGCTGCGCGAGTTGGGCATCTAACTCAGTCTCAGGCCGGAAGAACTCATAAAGCACTGAGCGCTCTTCAAGGGATTGGCCGTCCCCCCAGACAAGCTCAGCGGAGACATCGGTCGCGGAGAGGTCGAGAACCAGGGTTCGAGTTCCCGCCGAAACATCACTTGAGGCCAAAACCAGTGCCGGAACTTGACGTTCAATTCCAAACTCGTACCCCCTGGGTTGAATCGAACCAAAGAGCACTCCAGACGCTAGGGCACTTGCAATCAAAGCCATGGAACCGGCAACTCTGAGCCTCGCGCTAGAAACCACGTCCAGCCCCAAGCCAATCAGCAGCAGCAAAGATAGGAGAAGACCTACCAGCAACACCTGGCTTCCAGCCACGGGTTGGTAGCTGGAGGCAAAGAGCAGGGCCAGCGAAAGAATAACTAGCGGTATGCCGACACTCAGTCTTGACATAGCACCTGCTAGAGCAAGCAAAGCGGCAGCCAGTAACACTGATAACCAGACAGAGTCTTCATACAGCGAGAAGGTCCCGAGTTGGGCGGTCGAGGTGACACTGAGGAAAGCAAAGGCCTGACGATCAAGCGCGAATTGTAGCCATGGGCCCAGTAGCGCGGCTCCCGGAATGAAGAACCAGATCAGCACGCCCAGGCGTCGAATTCGCTGGGCTCCCAGCGCAACGCTCACAAGGATCAAGAAGCCGAACAGGATTGGCGAGCTCACCGCAACCAGTGCTCCCGAAAGTCCCGCTAGGCCCAGCCAGCGCCAGGCTCTGGCTAAGTTGAAGGCAAAAGTAGCTTTCGTGAGGAAGTAGAGCGTCCAGGGTAAAAAGGCAAAGACGACGAGCTCTACGACCGCTGCTTCTCGCTGCATGCTGAGCATTGGTGCCGCTAAGGAAAACGAAAGAGCGAGCGCGTTGCGAACCCAGATCCGCTCTGTCAAAGCTCCTGCCAGGAGCCAGGTGCCGATGAACGCGAGCGCAGGGGCCAGGAATACGAACCACGCTAAGCCCTCCGAGGGGCTTCCTGGCCATACCAGAGCTACGAGTGCAAGGAACCAGTTATAGGGATCAGAGGGCAGCCTCACACCATCCAGGTAACTGAGTGTGCTCGAGCCAGTGGCCAACCAAATTGACTCCCAGGTTCGACCCATGGGCACCAACCGTTCGGAGTAGATAGCTCCCTGCGGGAAGAGCGAAAAGCCTGCAGCAAGGGGCAGCAGCGCAAGCCAGATCGACTTCGACTCCCAGATGCCGGGAGTGCGAGCCTCTGGCTCGGGCTCCTCCTCATAGCGCTTTGACCTGCGTTGAGATATCTGCTCACGGGTTGCATAAAGCTGACGGAGCGATGCCAGCGAACCAAACTGACGCACGCTCTTTCTAGCAGCTAACCGATTTGCAATTGTGAACCAGCTAAAAAGCCAGGCACTAAATTGGCCCAAAATTCGAGCCGGTCGCTTCTGGACCAGGTTTATCGGGATTGATGCGAGTGCAACCAAGGGCATTGCGAGATAAAGCAGTGGAATTAGGTAGCTGGGCCAGAGGATTGTGGCCAAGTGAGTATGAGCCTTGGAAAGCGCCTCTGCCCTGCCGCCAAGGAGTTTTCTTGTCGGATGCAAATTCGAGGTCAGCGCGCCAGAATCTCGAACTCTGGCGCTCGGCTCAACAATGACCCTAAAGCCCATCGCCCTCGCCTTGATGCAGAATTCGATGTCTTGCGCATAGCTAGGCGAGCTGTCGTTGATTCCGCCGACCTTCTGCCACAGCCCCATCGCAACCAGCATTCCGGCGGTGGAGACAGCGAGGGTGTCTCCACGGGTATCAAACTGACCCTGGTCATACTCGTCTTCGACCAGAGTGAAGGGCCGCGACAGAGGTGTGGTTGTGATTCCGAGTTGGCGAATCTGAATTGGATGATCCCAGTCCAGTAGCTTGGGGCCAATAACTGCAACCGAGGGTGAAATTTCGGCCGCTCTCGACAGTTGCTCTAAAGCGTTTGTGTCTGGAGCGGTGTCATGATGCAAAATCCAAAGCCAGCTTGGATTGCCTTGAAGCGCCCGAATGCCGGATTCAATGGCGGCGCCTTGCTTGTCTGTCTCTGACTCGACAACAGCAAACCCAAAGCTCCGCGCTAGCTCGATGCATTGAGCTGAACTATCACTTTCGACAACTACTACTTGCTCCAGCGGGTGAGTCTGCTGCTGGAGAGCAGTCAGGGTCTGATTCAGGTTCTCGGCGTTGCCGCGCGAGATTACAACGGCCGCTACTGCGAGCGAAGCCACGAGTTCTTAGGCGCGCCTGCGCAGACGACGGCGCTCACGCTCGGATAGTCCACCCCAGATACCAAAACGCTCGTCATTCTTGAGCGCGTACTCAAGGCACTCGGACTTCACAGTGCACTGTGCACAGATCTTCTTGGCGTCACGAGTTGAGCCACCTTTTTCTGGAAAGAAAGCTTCGGGGTCAGTCTGGGCGCAGAGTGCGTCCTCTTGCCACGCGAGGGGATCTGAGCCGCCGTCGCCGTAAGCCTTTGCCACCCCCAGTTTGATTACGTCTACAAACCAGTTTGTTGGCACCTGACCACGTTGTTCCATGCCGGACTCCCCTTGCTTCTAAATTGCGTTGGTGTAATTACAACGGTGTAAGTATGCCTGTGTCAAGTTGAATATTTCCCCCAAAGTGGGAATTGGGCACAAAGCCTCAAGGTAGCCTTTAGACATGAAACTTCTGGTCACCGGCGGCGCTGGCTACATTGGCTCACATGTTGTGCGGTTAGCTGAGGCTGCTGGGGCTGAAATCACCGTTGTTGATGACCTTTCCACAGGAATTACGAGCCGAATTAGCTGTCCTCTCGAGCACATTGAACTTTCTCAAGACGCTGCAATTGAACAGCTCACGAGATTGATGTCTGCCACGAAGTTCGATGCGGTTATCCACTTGGCTGCCAGAAAGCAGGTTGGTGAATCTGTTGAGCAGCCCGAGCGCTACTACCGTGACAATGTTGGTGGGCTGGCAAATCTCTTGACCGCAATGAGGTCCACCGATACCAAGAAGATTGTTTTCTCTTCATCGGCTGCCACCTACGGCATGCCAGATGTTGAAACCGTTTCAGAGGATTACCCCGGTAAACCAATTAATCCCTACGGCGAAACCAAGCTGGTAGGCGAATGGCTTGTCAGAGCGGCCTCTGTCTGGGGTCTCCGGAGTGTAAACCTCCGATACTTCAACGTGGCCGGAACCGGATATCTGGACCTGGCCGACACCGCAGCGCTGAACCTAATCCCGATTGCGATCAACCTAATCAGGGCAGGAAAAAGCCCGATCGTTTTTGGCGATGACTACCCAACCCCGGACGGCAGCTGCATTCGCGACTACGTCCACGTTCAAGATCTCGCTGCCGCTCACCTCAGTGCCGTCAGCTACCTCGAGCTTTCCGAGCGACCTTTCGACACCTTCAACGTTGGAACCGGTGTGGGGGCTTCAGTATTTGAAGTGCTAAGCGCGCTCAAAGTGGCCTCGGGAATTAACTTCGACATCGAGGTTGGATCCAGACGAGCAGGCGACCCGCCTAGGTTGGTAGCAGACGTCTCAAGAATCGAAAAGGTGCTTCAGTTCCGCTGTGAAAGAGATCTGGCTGAAATAGTTCAGAGTGCTTGGGACGCTAGCTAGGGATCTTTAGTAGCTGACCTACTCGAATGAAGTTCGAGTTGCTTATGCCGTTTAGCTCGGCCAGGGCCTTGGAGCTAACCCCAAACTTTCGTGCAATGCCCCAAAGAGTATCTCCCGATTGCACGCGATAAGTGGTTGGTTCAGGTGCCGGAGCTGGTTCAGGAGCTGCAGGAGCAGGCTCTGGAGCCGCTGCGGAAGCAGCGGTAGGAATCTTTATTAGCTGCCCAACGCGAATCAGGTTCGGGTTCGAAATGTTGTTGTAGGACTGAATCACACTTGGAGCGACTCCAAACTTTGCGCCGATACGCACCAAAGTGTCACCTGACTGAACTCGATACTGCACCTCTTGAGGCTCGGGCTCAGGGGAAGGCGAGGGGTCTGGTGTTGGAGACGATGTTGGCGTTGGTGTTGGCTTTGGTGTTGGAGCCGGTGTTGGCGTCGGTGTTGGCGTTGGTGCGGGAGCCGGTGTGGTTGGGGCAGGAGAAGTCACTGGAACTGAACCCACGAATGTTAAGTCACCGAAGTTACCCGTGGGTGTGTTCTCGAGTGAGGCAAGTGTGACGGTGGCTGGGGCCTTCCCGGACAGCGGGATCTTGGAGGTGAACCAGCTTGATGCCTGCAGGAAGCCGGGGCCGTCACCACGCAGGTTTCCGAAGTGGGTCCAGTTGCTGATGCGCTTGCGAACTCCATTTTCAATGAAGAACAGCAGACCCTTCGAATCCCTTAGGAACTGACCGATTGGACGTGAAGAAAGATTGAACGACGCACAGGTCGAAGTCGCGAGCGGATAGGCGTCTCCAGGGAAGTGAGCCGCCACTTCTGGAGCAACAGGATAGATCACTCCGCCATCGAGCAGGTAGGTTTCACTGTTGCACTTGACCTTGAAAGACGTGAAGCCATTTCGGGTTGTGAGCTTGGCCAAATCCGCACTCGAGAAGGTATAGGTTTTCGAGTCGCTTACGCTCTTGGCCTGCGAGGTGGAGGCAAGCAAAATCTTGTTGTTCAGGTCGTCAATCAAGTACAGGCGTGAGGAATTGTTTGCCTTCACAATCGTTCCCGGCGCCATCGCTTGACCAACACTCGGAACCGTGTTTATTGCCGATTGCGGCAGGGTGATGTTCTTTGGTTGCCCCATGAGCTTCAAGAACTCTGTGGTCATGGCTGTTGTTGAAGAGATCCTGCGCTCACCCGACTGGATGAAGTAGGACAACTTGTTGCCCTGAGACGTCACAACGGCGGGAGCCGCGAGCACTCCCTCGACGGTCGGTATGGCATTCAGCACGGAATCTGGAAGTGCCACGACCTGATCGGTCCAATTCTCGGGATCACTCACCGGCAACTTTCCGTCGGCCGTAATCAC
>CAXNHX010000019.1:0-12941 GCA_964202305.1 Aquiluna sp. | reverse complement strand
GGCCCAAAGTAGTTGCTCAGTCGGGCTCTCAGGTTCTTCGCTTTTCCCACGTAAAGCACACGGCCAGTTTCATCCACGAACCTGTAAACCCCGGGGTTGGTCGGAATCTCCGAGGTCTTTGGGCGAAAGCTGAGGTCGTTAGCCATTTGCGGCTAGAAGCTCTTTCAGGAACATGCCGGTGTGGCTCTTGTCGACCTTGGCAACCTGTTCTGGTGTGCCCTCTGCAATGACCATGCCACCACCGGAGCCACCCTCTGGACCCATGTCGATAATCCAGTCGCTGCAACGGATGACATCTAGGTTGTGCTCGATGACAATAACGGTGTTTCCCTTGTCGACCAGGGTGCCGAGCACTAACAAGAGCTTTCTCACGTCCTCGAAGTGCAGACCTGTGGTTGGCTCATCCAGGACGTAGATGGTTTTGCCAGTGGAGCGTCGCTGCAATTCGGTTGCCAGCTTCACACGCTGCGCTTCACCGCCCGAGAGAGTTGTCGCAGCCTGCCCCAGTCGCACATATCCCAGGCCAACATCCACGAGAGTGTCCATGTATCGGGCAATCTGAGAGATGGGCGCAAAGAACTCGGCGGCCTCGCTGATTGGCATGTTCAGAACATCGCCAATGGACTTGCCCTTGTACTTCACCTGAAGAGTCTCGCGGTTGTAGCGAGCCCCCTTGCAGTCCTCGCAAACGACATAAACATCCGGTAAGAAGTTCATCTCGATGCGAATGGTGCCGTCACCAGCGCAGGTCTCGCACCGACCGCCCTTGACGTTGAAGGAGAAGCGCCCCTGAAGGTAACCGCGGACCTTAGCTTCCTGGGTTTCGGCAAAGAGCTTTCGGATGTGATCGAACACTCCGGTGTAGGTCGCAGGGTTAGAGCGCGGTGTTCTCCCAATAGGCGCTTGGTCGACGTGCACAACCTTGTCGAGCTGCTCCAGTCCTTCAACTCTGATGTGCTTCCCTGCAACGTGCTTGGCATTGTTTAGCTTGTTTGCTAGCACCTGATATAAGACATCGTTCACCAGCGACGACTTACCTGAGCCACTGACTCCGGTGACGGCAGTCATGACACCAAGTGGGAATTCGACATCCACGTTCTGGAGATTGTTCTCTCGAGCTCCAACCACCTTGATTTTTCGGGCCTTGTCGATCTTGCGACGCTTCTTCGGAGTCTCTATCTTGATTCGACCCGATAGGTAGTCACCGGTGACGGAATCCTTGTTTTTCAGTATGTCTTTGTAGCTGCCGGAGTGCACAACCTCACCACCGTGTGCTCCTGCGCCGGGCCCGATGTCGACCAACCAGTCGGCAGCCTTGATGGTGTCCTCATCGTGCTCTACAACAATGAGAGTGTTTCCTAGGTCTCGTAGCTTGATTAAGGTCTCAATCAGCCTTCGGTTATCTCGCTGGTGCAAGCCAATTGAGGGTTCATCGAGCACGTAGAGGACACCGGTCAAGCCGGCACCAATCTGAGTTGCAAGGCGAATGCGCTGCGCTTCTCCTCCGGACAGCGAACCTGCACTGCGCTCAAGCGAGAGATAGTCGAGCCCGACAGCCAAAAGAAAGTCAAGTCTGGCTCGAATCTCTCTGAGAACCTGGGCTGCAATTTGAGCTTCACGATCGGAGAGTTTCAGAGAATCGAAGAAGCCGTGGCTTTTACCCAGCGATAGCTGAGCGACATCGTGGATCGACTTGCCATGAACCTTTACCGCAAGCACTTCGGGGCGCAACCTGGCACCCTCGCAGGCCGGACAGGGCACCTCTCTGAGGAACTCTGCCCACTTCCCTCTCGCCCAATCGCTGTCAGACTCGAGATAGCGGCGTTCGACATAAGGGAGCACACCCTCGAAGCCTGAGGTGTAGCGCATCTCTCGACCATACTTCGAGCGCCAGCGAACCTGAACCTCGAAGTCATTGCCGTTCAGAATGGCGTCCCTGGTCTCCTCAGGGAGCTTCTCCCAGGGAGTGTCGAGACTGAATTCAATATCCTTCGCTAACCCATCGAGCAAGCGAACGAAGTAGGAGTAGAGCCCTTTGCCTTGCGTGGACCAAGGAAGCAAAACTCCCTCGTTGATACTGGCTCCCGGGTCGCCAATGACCAGGTCAGGATCAACAGCCATCTTGGTGCCTAGGCCCGTGCAGTCCGGACACGCCCCAAATGGAGCGTTGAAGCTAAAGGTTCGAGGCTCGATCTCGGTTAGTGCAATCTCGTGCTCATTGGGGCAACTGAGTCTCTCGCTGAAGGTGCGCTGAGTTTTATCGTCAATGAAGTCGACAATCACTCGACCATCAGCAAGCTTCAGAGCTGTTTCAACCGAGTCGGTGAGACGGGAGCTGATGTCTTCTTTGATCACAAGTCGATCCACAACCACTGAAATGTCGTGCTTGAAGCTCTTTTTCAAAGGCCTGGCCTCTGAGAGCACGACCGTCTCGCCATCGACTACAGCACGTGCATAGCCCTGAGCCTGCAGAGAGGCGAATAGGTCCTGGAATTCGCCCTTCTTCTGCTGCACGATCGGTGCTAACAACTGGAACCGAGTTCCGTCAGCCAGGGTGAGAAGCTGATCGACGATTGCCTGGGGTGTTTGCTTGGAAATTACCTCGCCACACTGGTGACAGTGCGGGACTCCGATACGTGCCCAGAGCAGCCTGAGGTAGTCATGAATCTCGGTGATTGTGCCCACCGTCGAACGGGGGTTGCGGTTGGTTGACTTTTGATCGATAGACACCGCTGGGCTGAGACCCTCGATGAAATCAACGTCTGGTCTATCGACCTGACCCAAGAACTGCCTGGCATAGGCACTCAGTGACTCGACGTATCTGCGCTGACCCTCCGCAAAGATGGTGTCAAAGGCTAGCGAGGACTTTCCAGAACCACTTAGACCGGTGAATACGATCATTGCATCGCGTGGAATCTCGAGATTCAGGTTCTTCAGGTTATGAACCCGAGCGCCCTTGATTGCAAGCTTTGCGCCTTTGGGTTCCTGGATTATCACCGTAGAAGTTTACGCATGCCCCGCGGCATCAAAGGCTCTTAGCTCTTTCTTGAGCTCGGCGATTTCGTCACGGATTCTTGCCGCCAATTCAAACTTCAATTCACTGGCTGCAAGCTTCATCTGGGCATCTAGATCGACAATCGTGTCGAGTAGCTGATCAATACCCTCTTTGCCAATAGCCTTGCGGCCGCGCATCGGTGTTGAACCGACCTTGCGCTTGGGCTCCTTGCGCAGCTGCTCCATGAGTTTCTCGGTGTCTACCTCTTCGCGCATGAGGGCATCTGTGATGTCGGCGATCTTCTTGCGAAGTGGTTGCGGATCAACACCGCGTTCGAGGTTGTAGGCAACCTGCTTCTCGCGTCTGCGATTGGTCTCATCGATTGCGTTCACCATCGACTTGGTCATGACATCCGCATACATGTGCACCTCGCCGTTTACGTTCCTAGCTGCACGGCCAATGGTCTGAATCAGAGATGTGGTGGAGCGCAGGAAGCCTTCTTTATCGGCATCCAGGATGGAAACCAGCGATACCTCTGGAAGGTCCAAACCCTCACGCAGCAGGTTGATGCCAACCAGAACATCGAAGAGTCCCTGCCTCAGTTCTCTGAGTAGCTCAACTCGGCGGAGGGTGTCGACATCGGAGTGCAGATAGCGGACTCGAACGCCCATTTCGGTGAAGTAGTCGGTGACTTCTTCGGCTAGCCGCTTGGTCAGCGTCGTGACCAGCACGCGCTCGTCCTTCTCGACACGAACCCGGATCTCCTCGAGGAGGTCATCAATCTGGCCGGTTGATGGCTTCACCACAATCTTTGGATCAACCAGTCCAGTAGGTCTAATGATTTGCTCCACGACACCGTCGGACTTTTCAAGCTCGTACTTCGAAGGAGTTGCTGAGAGGTAAACGGTTTGGCCGGTGCGCTCAAGGAATTCCTCGAACTTCAGGGGCCTGTTATCGAGTGCTGAGGGAAGTCGGAACCCGTGTTCAACCAGCGTGCGCTTCCTGGATGAATCACCGCTATACATCGCCCCGATTTGTGGAACGGTGACATGTGACTCGTCGATGACGGTTAGGAAGTCCTCGGGGAAATAGTCCAGCAGGCAGGCAGGAGGCTCCCCCTCGCTTCGGCCATCGATATGGCGAGAGTAGTTCTCAATGCCGGAGCAGAACCCCAGTTCGCGAATCATTTCCAGGTCGAAGGTGGTTCGCATCTTGATTCGCTGGGCCTCCAGCAACTTGCCCTGAGTGTCGAGTTCTCGATAGCGCTGCTCCAGCTCGTTTTCGATGTTCTCGATTGCCTGGGCCATGCGCTCCACTGGAGCGACGTAGTAGGAGGCGGGGTAGATAGCTACGGAGTCGCGCTCCATCAGAATCTCTCCGGTCAGTGGGTGGATCCTGTAAATCTTCTCGATCTCGTCACCAAAGAACTCAATACGAGTTGCCTCCTCGTCATACACGGCAATCACCTCGACGGTGTCACCCTTGACTCGGAAGTTTCCACGCGTGAACTCGATGTCATTGCGCTGGTACTGGATGCTCACCAGGTCACGAATTAGCTCATCACGGTCAATCGGCTGCCCTACCTTCATAGGGAGGGACTGGGCTAGATACTCCTTTGGAGCACCCAGACCATAAATGCAGGACACGGTGGCAACCACGATGACGTCTCGCCTTGATAGCAGCGACATGGTTGCTGAATAGCGAAGACGCTCAACCTCCTCGTTGATGGTCGAGTCCTTCTCAATAAAGGTGTCAGTCTGGGGCACATAAGCCTCTGGCTGGTAATAGTCGTAGTAGGAAACGAAGTACTCAACCGCATTTTCGGGAAACATCTCACGCAACTCGCTGGCCAACTGGGCGGCAAGAGTTTTGTTGTGAGCGATGACCAGGGTGGGACGTTGCAGCTCTTCAATGAGCCAGGCCGTGGTCGCGCTCTTTCCGGTTCCAGTGGCTCCCAGTAGCACCACGTCACGCTCACCATTGTTGATGCGCTCCGCTAACTCCTTGATGGCTGTGGGCTGGTCTCCGGCTGGAGAGTAATCACTAACGACTTTGAATGGTCGCTGCTCATTGCTCAATTGTTAACCTCGGCAAAGATCCGATCGGCTTGCGCGTAAAGCTCATCAAGGGTGCAGTCGGAGTTGATTGTGTAATCGGCGATCGCCTCGCGCTGTTCGTCAGTGGCCTGGGCTGCGATGCGGGAATTCGCCTCGGCCTCGCTCATCCCCCGGTTTTGCACCAATCGCCTAACTCTGACCTCCACCGGGGCACTGACCGTCACAATCTTGTCAAAGGGCAGAGTCGAATTAGTTTCAACCAGCAGTGGGATGGTGTAGACCACCAGACCGCTAGCTTGAGCGATTCGCTCCCGAGACAGTCTCTGGATCAGCGGGTGCAGAATCGCTTCGAGTGCCTTTCGATTCTCTTCGGAGGAAAAAGCCCGCTGCGCCAGGAGAGCACGATCTAGGCTCCCGTCGGACCTAACGAGATCTCCCCCAAAGCGTTTTGCAACCGCCTCGAGCCCCTCAGATCCCGGCGCTACAACCTCACGGGCTAGCAGATCAGCATCAACTTCGGTTGCCCCAAGTTCGACGAGGCGTTTTGCAACCGTGGATTTACCAGATCCAATACCGCCGGTGAGTCCTATAAGCACTCCCAAAGGATAAACGAAAACGGGGCTGCCAATGGCAACCCCGTTTGTCGTTGTTAGTTCTACTTCTCTTCGGAGAGCTTGTCTCTTAGAGCGGCTAGAGACTCGTCGTCGGCCAGGGTTCCCTGGTCGGAGGTCTCGCCAGTGGAGGAGGTTGGCTCCTGTGCTGGTGCTGCATCTGGCAAGGTTGCCAGGTGCTCGAAAGCAGCCTTGGCCTGAACCTTGTGAAGCTCCCAACGTGCGTGAGCCTCGGCGTACTCCTTCTCCCACTTGGTGCGAGCCTCTTCGTAGCCAGACTTCCACTCGGACGTTGCAACGTCGAAGCCCTCTGGGTAGCGGTACTGACCGTTCTCGTCGTAGTCGGCGCTCATACCGTATAGAACAGGGTTGAAGTCGGTGCCCGCTGGGTCTACCTCCTCCAGTGCCTGCTTTAGGGATAGCGAGATTCTGCGGCGCTCTAGGTCGATGTCAATCAGCTTGACGAATACGTCCTGGTTCACAGAAACGACCTGGTCAGCGTGCTCAACGTGCTTAGCGGAGAGCTCTGAGATGTGGACTAGACCCTCGATGCCGTCTGCAACGCGAACGAATGCACCGAATGGAACGATCTTGGTGACCTTTCCAGGGATGTACTGTCCGATTGCGTGGGTGCGAGCGAATAACTGCCAGGGGTCTTCCTGAGTTGCCTTCAAGGAAAGTGAAACGCGCTCACGGTCGTTGTCAACCTCGAGAACCTCAACGGTTACCTCTTGGCCAACCTCAACAACCTCAGAGGCGTGCTCGATGTGCTTCCAAGACAACTCGGAAACGTGGACTAGACCGTCTACGCCACCGAGGTCGATGAAGGCACCAAAGTTCACGATCGAAGAAACTACACCGGTGCGGACCTGGCCCTTGGCTAGGTCGTTTAGGAAGGTGGTGCGGTTTGCACTCTGTGACTCCTCTAGGAGTGCACGACGTGAAAGCACAACGTTGTTGCGGTTCTTGTCTAACTCCAAGATCTTGGCCTCAACCTCGGTGCCGAGGTACGGACCTAGGTCGCGAACGCGACGAAGCTCGATTAGGGAAGCTGGTAGGAAGCCGCGTAGACCGATGTCCACGATGACTCCTCCCTTGACGACCTCGATGACGGTGCCCTTGACAACGCCATCGGCTTCCTTGATGCGCTCGACATCGCCCCAGGCACGCTCGTACTGAGCACGCTTCTTGGAAAGGATTAGACGGCCTTCTTTGTCTTCCTTCTGAAGAACAAGAGCCTCGATTGCGTCGCCGACCTTGACGATGTCATTTGGGTCTGCGTCTTGGCGAATGGAAAGTTCACGGGATGGAATTACACCCTCGGTCTTGTAACCGACATCTAGCAGCACCTCATCGCGGTCAATCTTGACCACGGTGCCGGAGATGAGGTCTCCATCGTTGAAAAATTTGAGAGTTGCTTCGACCGCAGCTAGAAAGTCCTCTGCTGAACCGATGTCGTTGACTGCTACCTGCTTGGGCTTTGCGGTCGTTTTGGTTGCCATATTTGTGGTTACTCCACTTTGTTTTACTCGGGTCGCGCCACAACCAATAACGAAAAGCTATTGATTTTGGCCCGACGAAACGGACATGAATTTGCGCTCCTAAGAGCACCAGCAAAGCTTAGCGATAAAACTAGTGGCCCGCCAGCTCCCAGTTGCTCCCGATCCCGATGTGAACATCCAGTGGCACCGAGAGCTTTGCCACCGAGGACATCTGTCTCACGGCAATCTCCTTCAGCGTCTCAAGCTCACCCGGTGCAACGGCAAAAACCAGTTCGTCGTGAACCTGAAGCAGTAGCTGCGATTTCAACTTCATAGTGACCATCTCCTCGCGAACCGCAATCATTGCAAGCTTCATGATGTCCGCGGCAGTTCCCTGGATCGGGGCATTCAGAGCGGCCCGTCTGGCGATTTCTCGAATCTGAAAGATCTTGGAGTTTAGGTCAGGAAAGGGTCGCCTTCTGCCATAAACCGTTGTTGTGTAGCCGTTGGCTTTTGCCAGCTGCACCACCTGATCGAGATAGCGCTTCACTCCCCCAAAGCGAGCAAAGTAATCGGCCATCAGCTGCTTTGCCTCTGTGCCAGAGATTCTGAGCTGTCTGGCGAGGCCATACTCACTCAAGCCATAAACCAATCCGTAGCTCATGGCCTTTACCTTGGAGCGCATAGCTCCGCTCACCTCTGAGGGTTCGACACCGTAGAGCCTTGCTCCCACAAAGTTGTGCAGGTCCTCGCCAATGTTGAATGCCTCGATGAGTCCCTCGTCCTCGGAGAGGTGAGCCATGATGCGCATTTCAATTTGGGAGTAGTCGGCGGTCAGCAGGGTTGCAAAACCTTCACCGGCGATAAAAGCCGAGCGCAGTCGTTGGCCACGCTCGGTCTTAATCGGGATGTTCTGCAGGTTTGGATTCTCACTCGATAGCCTGCCGGTGGAAGTGCCAGTTTGTGAGTAGGTGGTGTGGATACGACCGTCAGACTCAACGGCCTTGAGCAAAGTCTCGGTGATCTGTCGCAACTTGCTCGAGTCCCTGTGAGCCAAAAGTCTTTCGAGGAACGGATGTTCGGTTTGCTCAAACAGAGTGGTTAGGGCCTCAGCATTGGTCGAGAAGCCCGTTTTGACGCTCTTGGTGCCCTGCATTCCGAGCTCCTCAAAGAGGACGGTCTGCAGCTGCTTTGGTGAGGCAAGGTTCACCTCGTGGCCGATGATGGCGTAGGCCTGACGGGCAATCTCGTCAACCTCTTCGGTCAACGAGTCAAATTGATTTTGAAGCACGCTCTTGTCGACGGCGATGCCGGTGATCTCCATCGCCGATAGCACTCGAGCAACCGGCATCTCAATGTCTCTGTAAACCCCATGCTGCTCATCAGCTGCTAGTTCGGGTTCGAGCACCTGGCACAGCACCGCATAAATCCACGCATCAAGCGAAGGGTCAGACTCGGCGAGCAGCTGATTAGCGTCTTGCCTCACAATGTCGATGCCGGCATACTGCCGGATCAGTGCATCTGGGACAAGATCCTTGGTGGTTGGATCAGAAACGTAAGCGGCGAGCAGCGCATCCGACGAGGTCGGCCCGAGCGTTATGCCGTGGGCACTGAGTCTTCGATTCAGGTTCTTTTGATCCCAGCAACCAAAGCCGCCAGCTTCAATGACAGATACGAGTGCTTTGCCATCCTGCCCGTTCCAGCTCAAGCGCTCGGCTACCTGAGCAACGCCAAAACCAATCACACCGCTTTCGCCGAGCTCGACATGGACGAAGCAACCTCCAGCGGCTATGAGCTTTGCTATCTCGGCGACGCTGGCCGTCTTTGATGCGACGGGCTCAGTGGGCAGGTTGTCGATGACTCGATCCGTGGCGGTATGCGTTGTGGCAGGCAGGTCGATCGCCTGATCCTCTACCTGAGCTGAGATAACCCGGTGCTGTGATCCGTTAGTTCCACGAAGTTTTAGCACTCGAGTGAGCAAAGTTCTGAACGAGAGCTTGGCGAATACCTCTTTAACCTCCTCCTCGTTGACCGAGCCAAGCTCGAGGTCTGCCAGCTGAAAGTCGAACTCCATATCGGTTAGGAGGTGATTTAGCCTGCGATTCCTAACCGCAAGCTCCTTGTGCTCTCGGAGGGATTCGCCGACTTTGCCTGGAATCTCATCGGCACTATCAAGGATTGCGCCGAGGGAGCCATACTGCTGAATCCACTTGGCGGCGGTCTTTGGTCCAACTCCGGGGATGCCCTTTAGGTTGTCCGAGGTCTCCCCCACCAATGCTGCCAACTCGGGGTATTGCTTGGCGTGGATGCCGTATTTCTCGACCACGGCCGCATCGTCCATGCGAGCAAGATTCATTACGCCCTTGACCGGGTAGAGCACGGTGACGTTATCGGTGATTAGCTGGAACGTGTCTCGATCTCCAGAAACCACAAGCACTCGATAGCCGGCTGCCTCGCCCTGGGTTGCAAGCGATGCAATCAGGTCGTCCGCCTCAAAGTTCTCTCGCGACACCGAGGTAATTCTCATCGCGTTGAGGGCCTCAACTAGTAGCTCTGTTTGACCGATGAACTCCTCCGGTGTCTCGCCGCGGGTTCCCTTGTATTCGGGGAGCTCCTGAGTTCTGAAACTCTCTCTTGAGACGTCAAACGCAACGCAGAGGTGGGTGGGCTTCTCACCTTCAAGGATGTTCAGCATCATGGAGATGAAGCCGTGAACGGCATTGGTGTGTTGGCCAGCAGAGTTCCTAAAGTTTTCGGGACTCAGGGCATAGAAGGCCCGAAAGGCAAGCGAGTGGCCATCAATTAGCAAAAGGGTAGGCTTCTCAGAGGCACTCATGGCCCTTAGCCTACTTCTTGAAAAGAGTTGAAATTGGTACCTGAATCCAACGAAGTTCCCGCAGAGCAAGTGCTCGCCTCAATGCAGCGCATGAGCCTCGGAGCGCTTGCGGACAAGATGGGTATTGAGCTAGTGGAACTGAGCGCAGAACGAGCGGTTGCGACCATGCCGGTTGAGGGCAACACTCAGCCGATCGGTTTGGTTCACGGCGGGGCATATGTTGTTCTTGGCGAAAGCCTGGGCTCAACCGCGGCAAATGTGCACGCCCACCCAAATGGTTACGCGGTTGGTATTGAAATAAATGCAACCCACCACAAGAGCGCAACTTCTGGCATAGTCACGGGAACCTGCACCGCCATCAAGCTTGGAAAGACTCTCACCTCGCACGAGATCAAGGTGACGGATGAATCCGGGGATTTGCTTTCCACGATTCGAATCACGAATCTGATTCGTCAGAAGGGCTAGTTACTTCTCGCCAAGCTGTTCAATGACGGCCTTGGCAACCTGCGCCATGGTTAGCCTGCGATCCATCGAGGCTTTTTGAATCCATCTAAAGGCGTCTGGCTCACTGAGCTTCATTTTGCTCTGAAGTAAGCCTTTGGCTCGGTCCATCAGTTTTCTGGTCTCTAGACGATCATTGAGATCTGCGATTTCAGCTTCAAGAGAGGTGAGTTCCTCGTGGCGAGACAGAGCAATCTGAATTGCTGGGAGCAAATCTGATGGCTTGAAAGGCTTTGTGACATAAGCCATTGCGCCGGCGTCGGCCGCTCTGGCAACTAAATCTGCTTGACTGAATGCAGTTAGCAGAACCACTGGAATCTTCAGCTCTGAAATCTTCTCTGCAGCGCTGATGCCGTCCATTTTTGGCATCTTGATGTCCATGACCACAAGATCGGGATCGAGTTCGGTCGCGAGCTTTACGGCTTCTTCGCCATTTGCTCCTTCGCCCACAACTACGTAGCCGGCTTCCTGAAGGGTTGCGACGACATCCATGCGGATCAGCGCTTCGTCCTCGGCAACTACAACCCTTAGAGCTTCTTCCATGCGCACCACTTTATCGTGACACCACCAATCCACTAGACTTCTTGCGCTGGCCGGGATGGCGGAATGGTAGACGCGTCGCACTCAAAATGCGATGTCCTCTGGGCGTGTGGGTTCGAGTCCCACTCTCGGTACAAAAAATTAGGGCGATGGATATCCATCGCCCTAAGTCTTTTTTTGACTAGTTCGCGTAGGCGGGAGCAGCCACGTTAACGGCATCTCCAACGCGGTGAACTCTGAGTGCGTTTGTTGAGCCCGGGATTCCTGGAGGGGATCCAGCAACGATTACGACCTCATCGCCCACGCGGCACTTGCCAGAGGCTAGAACTAGTTCATCAACCTGCTTGACCATGTCATCGGTGTGCTTGACCTTGTCCACAAGGAACACGGTTGCTCCCCAAACCAAGGAGAGCTTGCGCCTTACGTCCTGGTTAGGCGTGAAGGCTAGAACCTGAACCCTGGAGCGGAGTCGGGAGACTCTTCTGAGGGTGTCGCCGGACTCGGTAAACACGCAAACATACTTTGAGCCCAGCAGCTCCGCGATGTCCATCGCAGCCCTAACTACTGCACCTGAGTGGGTGTGGGGCTTGGTTCCAAGCGCTGGAATACGCTCTAGACCGTTCTCCTCGGTCGACTCGATGATCTTCGCCATGGTCTGGACGGTCTCAATTGGGTATTCACCCACCGAAGTCTCACCCGAGAGCATTAGGGCGTCAGCGCCATCCAGGACAGCATTTGCAACATCTGAGGTCTCCGCGCGAGTTGGTCTTGACGCGCTGATCATGCTCTCGAGCATCTGAGTCGCCACGATTACTGGCTTGGCCCAGCGACGGGCAAGCTCGACCGCGCGCTTTTGCACAAGTGGAACCTGCTCGAGAGGAAGCTCAACGCCCAGGTCACCACGGGCAACCATGACGCCATCGAAAGCGTCGATGATCTCTTCGAGAGCTGCGACGGCCTGTGGCTTTTCGATCTTGGCAATCACGGGCACAAACTTGCCCTCTTCAGCCATGATTTCGTGAACTCTGACAATGTCTTTGGCGTTGCGAACAAAGCTGAGTGCGACCATATCGGCTCCGAGCTTCAGGGCCCAGCGAAGATCACCCTCGTCCTTCTCGCTCAACGCTGGAACGTTCACTGCAACTCCTGGCAGGTTAATGCCCTTGTTGTTTGAGCATGGGCCACCGATTTCAACCTCGGTCACAACCCTGTTGCCCTCCACCTTGGTGGCACGCAGTGAAAGGCGACCATCGTCAATCAGCAGCATGTCCCCCACGCGGACGTCACCGGGTAGACCCTTGTATGTCGTGGAGCAGATGTCCTTGTCACCGAGGATGTCCTCGGTGGTAATGGTGAACGTCTGACCCTTCAGTAGCTCAATCTTGTCTTCCTTGAACTTACCCAGACGAATCTTGGGGCCCTGCAGGTCAACCAGAATGCCGACCGCTTTGCCTGTTTCCTCGCTTGCCTTTCGAATGGTGGCATAAACACCTTCGTGCACCTCGTGGCTTCCGTGGCTGAGGTTCATTCTCGCCACGTCTACACCGGCTTCGATTACAGCCTTTGTCTTTTCATAGTCCGCCAGGGCAGGACCGAAAGTTGCGACTATCTTTGCGCGTCTCATTAGTTGCTAATTACCTTTTCTTTAGCTGTAAACCGCAAGCGGTTGATCAGTTGGTTTCACTGGGAATGGCAGCTCCGTCTCGCCTTCGAGATACTCATCTACCGCTGCAGCAGCTGCCCTGCCCTCAGCGATGGCCCAAACAATCAGGCTCTGACCCCTACCTGCATCTCCGGCTACAAATACGCCTTCTTGTGCCTGGTAGCGACCATCCCTTGAAACATTAGTGCGTGAATCCAGTTCTGCGCCAAGTTGGATGACCAATTGCTTAGATTCGTTGCCGGTGAAGCCAAGTGCTA
>CAXNHX010000018.1:0-13091 GCA_964202305.1 Aquiluna sp. | reverse complement strand
GCAATCATGGCGAGGATCTGTAGCCTGGTGGGGTCGGCAACGGCCTTGAGCAACTCGGCAATCTCGGATGCAGTCGAACGGGCCATTGTTCCCGCAGCGGAAGTTGGGGCACACTGGCCCAACTTAAGTGCTGCGACTTGACTCATTTGTTCACCTTTTAGATAGATGTGCGTCTATAAACTGCTACCAGCCTAAAACAAAAGGATGGATAAATGACTCACAATCTGAATCAAAGGCTTTTCGCAGAATTCTTGGGCACCGCTGGCATCGTTACCGCAGTATCTGGGGCGGGCTTCATGGCAACGGGGCTTGGTGCAGATAGCACCACCGCACTGCTGATCATCGCAGTGGCTGCTGGAGCAGTACTGTTTGGTGGCATCTCAATCCTCGCTCCGATCTCGGGAGCTCACCTAAACCCTGCAGTCACCATCGTGCTGGGGCTTCTCAAGAAGATCTCGGTCAAGGACGGCGTTGCCTACGTCGTGGCCCAGCTCTTGGGTGGCTTCTCGGGTGCAGTTGCTGCCAACCTCATGTTTGGGAGCGCTTGGGTTAGTGCCAACACAACGGAACGCGCAACTGCTGGAAACCTACTTGGCGAGGTTATCGCGACCTTCGGCTTGGTATTGCTGGTGCTGCTACTAATTCAGCACAACCAGACCAACGTCATTGCTGCCGGTGTTGGAACCTGGATCCTCGCGGCACACTTCTTCACCTCTTCAACTTCCTTTGCAAACCCAGCCGTTACCTTCGGTCGCGCCTTTACTGACGCGATTACCGGCATCGACTTGGCTTCCGTACTGCCATTTGTTGGAGTGCAGGTGCTCGGTGGACTGGTTGCACTGGCCGCCTTCAAGCTCTTGAGCGCAAAGGCTAACTAATTCAGATGTCAGGAAAAATTGCATCGGTGATGTTCGTCTGCATTCACAATGCCGGACGCTCACAAATGGCAGCCGCCTATCTAAGTCACATGGCCGGGGATCGCGTTGAGGTGCGATCCTCGGGCACTATGCCCAAGGATCAGGTGAATCCTGCCGTTGTCGAGGTGATGCTCGAAGAGGGCATCGACATTTCTGGCAACGTCCCCAAGGTGCTGACAGACGAGTTGGTTCAAGACTCCGACTACGTCATCACCATGGGCTGCGGCGACACCTGCCCCTACTACCCAGGCAAGATCTATCTCGACTGGCCACTGGTTGACCCTGCGGGCCAGGGAGTCGATTTCATTCGCCCCATCAGGGACGAGATCAAGGGGCTGGTTGAGGGCCTAATTGCTCAGATTGATGCAAAAAACTCCTGATTGACAAACTAGTTAGGTTTACCTAACCTATTCAGAGCATCGGTGCGATACCGGTGCTCTTTTTAGTTGGGAACCAGATTGAAGAGATTGTTTGCCGCGGCACTGGCCGCAGTTTCTGTACTCGGGCTTGCAGGGTGTGCCCCGAGCGATACCGATGGCGACTTTGTCGTTTACGTGGGTCGCTCTGAGACCCTGATTCAGCCGCTTATTGATCAATACTTTGCTGAGACCGGTGTTGAGGTTCAGGTGCGATACGCCGGCAGCGCTGAGCTTGCAGCTCAGATTCTTGAGGAGGGCGACAACTCCCCTGCTGATGTCTTCATGGCCCAGGATGCTGGAGCGCTAGGCGCCGTCTCTAAAGCTGGCTACCTGCGTGAGCTGGATGCCGACCTGCTGAATCTCATCGACCCTGAGTATCGTGCAGCGGATGGCACCTGGATGGGTGTCTCCGGGAGAGTTCGCGTCCTGATTTACAACCCCGAGAGGGTGACCGAGCTACCAAGCTCAGTTCTGGATCTAGCGGGCCCCGAGTGGAAGGGCAGGGTTGGTATAGCGCCAACGAACGCCTCCTTCCAGGCGTTCGTAACGGCCTTGAGATTGATTGAGGGTGACGACGTCGCTCTTGAGTGGCTAGAAGCCATGAAGGAGAACGGCGTGCTCTACGAGAAGAACTCCGCCATTGTCGAAGCGGTTGAGAGCGGCCAGGTCGATGCCGGTTTGATCAACCACTACTACTGGTATGCGAAGGGTAACGAGGTTGGATTCGAGAACCTCAACTCTGAGATTGCCGCCTTTGAATCCCAGGACGTTGGCAACCTGCGCAACGTGGCTGGCGTTGGAATCCTCAGCGAGGACTCCCGAGCTAAGGCATTCGTTGAGTTCCTGCTCTCCGAGACTGCGCAGCAGTACTTCGTCACTGAGACCAGTGAGTACCCATTGATTGAAGATTTAGATCCACTTCCAGGACTAACTCCGCTGGATGAAATTCCAGCACCTGAGTTTGACCTCAACGACCTAGAGGCCCTGGAGGAGACCCTTCAGCTCATTCGAGCTGCTGGGCTAATCTAGGCAGGTTATGCGAAAGCCCCCGGTCCTCACAGTAGTACTGGGGGTTTTTGCTGCTCTCTTGGCCATCGCACCACTTGGCTATTTGGTGCTTCGGTTACTTGAGGGCTTTGAGGTTGCCGCGACAGAACTCTCCAGACCCAGGACCTTCGAGCTCCTGGGCAACACCGTTCTGTTAGTGGTGAGCGTCTCACTTACGGCTTTGGTGGTGGGGGTAGTTCAGGCGTGGTTTGTGGTTAGAACAAACCTCAACTACCCCGGGTTCTACGCAGTTGTTGCAACCGTTCCTTTGGCGATACCGAGCTACGTATTGGCTCTTGGTTACTCCTCGATCTTCCCCTGGTTCTCTGGGTTTTGGGCAAGCTGGTTGGTCCTTTCGATGGCAACCGCCCCCTACGTTTTTCTCGCGGTGTCGGCCTCACTGTTGCGGGTTGACATCGCCGCGGAGGAGGTGGGCCGCTCGCTTGGTTACTCCCGTCTGCAGGTTTTTCTAAAGATCACTTGGCCGCAGATTCGCACCAGCGCAACCGCTGCGGTACTGCTGGTTGCGCTCTATGTGCTCAGCGAGTTTGGAGCGATTGCGCTGCTTCGTTTCGACACCTTTACTCGTGCTATCTATAACGCCTACCGCTCCTCATTTGATAGAACGGCAGCCGCCTCGCTCGCTATAGTCCTCGTGGGCCTAACACTCACCATCCTGCTGCTGGAGCGTCGCTATCGCGGCGACTACCTGCTGCAGCGACCTGCAAACTCAAGAAGGCTGCGCCAAGAACTTGGCAGGATGCAGACCCCGGTTACGTTGCTGCTGGCACTCTTTGGTTTGCTGGGTGCCGGACTGCCAATGGCGGCGATCATAAATTGGACTTTGGTTGGTAGCTCGAGCACTGACTTTGGAAACCTCTTGGTTGCCACCCTCACCTCGGTTGGCATTGCCACCTTGGCGGCGGCGCTGGTCTCGATCTTTGCGCTGGCAGTTGCAATCTGGGTTGTGCTCCACAAGACCCGATTCGGTGGCTTCATAGAAGGGCTGCTGTGGTCAAACCACGCGTTGCCGGCACTGGTAGTTGGATTGGCTCTGGTGTTCTTTGGGGCGAACGTGACCCCCTGGATCTACCAGAGCATTTGGCTCTTGATGATTGCGTATCTGATTTTGTTCTTACCCAATGGCTTGGCGGCAATGTCAACGCCGTTGGCCCAGGTACCTAAGGGCCTGACCGAGGTTTCACAGTCTTTGGGCGAGAGCTACCGCAAGACACTTAGCAAGGTCATCCTGCCGATTGCCAGCCCCGGTTTAATTGCTGCATCGGCGTTAGTGATGCTGACGGTGTTGAAGGAGCTACCGGCAACGCTGCTACTTAGACCAACCGGTGCTGAAACCCTAGCGACCAGAATGTGGTCAGCCACCGAGGAGTTGGCCTACGCGCAGGCAGCCCCCTTCGCCTTGGTTCTGGTTATCATTGCGGGGCTGCCCGCGCTGGCTTTGAATGCGAGTGTGCGCAAAACCTATTCGGAGGTGAATGACGCATGAGTCTTTTGGCACTCAGCGGCATCACGAAGAACTTCGGTGAGGGCAATGTCCTCAAGGGCATCTCCATCTCGGTCGAAGAGAACGAACTGGTGGCCATCCTGGGATCTTCCGGAGCGGGTAAGTCAACGCTGCTGAGGCTGATTGCCGGTTTCGAAAAGCCTGATCAGGGCCAGATTGAGTTTGATGGTGCTGAAGTTGCCGGTGAGCAATTCGTGCCGGCGGAGAAGCGAAAGATTGGCATCGTTCCGCAAGACGGAGCCCTGTTTCCCCACCTAAACGTCTATGACAACATCGGGTTCGGCATCGCCAAGGACCCGAATCGAGCCAGCCGAATTCAACAGCTTTTGGTTCTCACCGAGCTAGAGGGCCTCGAAAAGCGCAAACCTCAGGAGCTCTCCGGAGGCCAGATGCAGCGCGTCGCTCTCGCTCGTGCCTTGGCTCCAAGACCGAAGCTCGTGCTCTTGGATGAGCCATTTAGCGCTTTGGATGCCGAGCTTCGAGACCGGCTTCGCAACGACGTTCGAAGAATCATTCGGGCTGAGGGCGTGAGCGCGATTTTGGTGACTCACGACCAGGAGGAAGCGCTCTCGCTCGCAGACCGCGTGGCGGTGTTGCGTGAGGGTCGAATCATTCAGGTTGGCACTCCAACCGAGATCTACAACTCGCCAGCCGACATCGGTATTGCGACCTTCCTGGGTGACTCGGTGTTGATCGACGGCAAGGTCGTGGATGGCAAGGTGGCGACCGATCTTGGCAAGCTGACGGCTCTAAACCATGTGTCCGAGGGAGACTCTGGGGTGGTGGCCATTAGAAGTGAGAACTTCTACCTGCAGCCAAACCCATCCGGAGACTCGGAGGTGGTGGGTCGAGTCTTCTTTGGCCACGATGCCGTCGTTGAGGTAAAGACCCCAACCTTACGGATAAAGGCTCGATCAAATGGGCCATTTGCCCCTGAGGTTGGCATGAGGGTGACGGTCTGGGTTCGCGGAGCGGTGAACTTTTACCCGAGTAAGTAACCTGACATTTACCCTAGTAACACCTAATAGACAGCAGATATTCGTATCTTGCGAGAGTGGTAATGCGCGTAGCGATTGTGACCGAGTCCTTTCTGCCCAAGGTCAATGGGGTGACGAACTCGGTGCTTCGCGTTCTAGAGACCATCAAGCAAAACGAGTTTGAGGCCATAGTCATTGCCCCAACCTCGGTGAGCGAAAAGCACCTCGGCTTCAACGTCTACACCGCAAACTCAATCTCAGTAATGCAGTTCCCAGTTGCTATGCCGGGACCCTCCATCTCC
Organism: Aquiluna sp.; assembly: GCA_964202305.1. Classification (GTDB taxonomy): domain Bacteria; phylum Actinomycetota; class Actinomycetes; order Actinomycetales; family Microbacteriaceae; genus Aquiluna. Next base: position 7,904 of record CAXNHX010000018.1, on the reverse strand, counting down.
AAGATCTTGGAAGACTTCGCCCCCGATGTGATTCACGTTGCCGCCCCTTTCCTGCTTGGTGCGCAGGCAATCAGCTGGGGGCAGCGCAACTACGTGCCAACGGTTGCGATCTACCAAACGGATGTCGCAGGTTACCTGGAGCGCTACAACCTCGCCTTTGCAAAGCCAGCCATGGAGAAGGTGCTGGTTTCCATTCACCAAAACGCCACTCTGACTCTGGCCCCCACCAAGATCGCCGCCGATTACCTAAAATCCCTAGGTCTTGGTGGCGTGCGAGTTTGGGGCAGGGGAGTGGACCTCGATCTTTTCAACCCGGCAAACGCCCTGCATCCAGATTCCGCTGCGTTTAGAGATCGCCATGCGCCAGCTGGCGAGAAGCTGGTTGGCTTCGTTGGCAGGCTGGCTGCCGAGAAGCAGGTCAACCGCATGGCGGAGCTTTTTGGCCTCGATGGTGTGAGGTTTGTAGTTATCGGTGATGGCCCCGAGCGTCAGAGACTCGAGTCAAGTTTTGCTGGTCACCCGGTCCACTTCACTGGCACCATGACCGGTTTGGAACTAGCTCGTGCCTATGCCGCACTGGATGTCTTCGTGCACTTCGGCACCGAGGAAACCTTCGGGCAGACCATCCAGGAGGCGCAGGCTTCGGGGGTTCCCGTAATAGCTCCAAATGTTGGTGGCCCATCGCAGCTGATTCAAAGTGGCAGGACCGGGTTGCTAGTTGATCCAGAAAAGCCCAATGGCTATCGCCATGCCCTTGGTTTTCTCCTTGGTTCTGAGGGCCTTGCAGCACAAATCTCAAAGGAAGCTGTGCAAAGTGTGCAGGGCCGTTCTTGGAGTTCCAACAACGCTAAACTCGTCGAGTATTACCAAGAGGCGAGCCTACGTTTGATGGCCTCAAGAGCGGAGCAAATTGAACTGGCTTGACGCCCAAGCAATCCTTAGCGCGTTTGGCGACTGGGCCGCAATTGCAGTCACCGGCATCATCTTCATGGAGACCGCCTTCATCTTCACCTCCTTCTTGCCAGGTGACTCGCTACTTTTCCTCACGGGCCTAACGCTCTCAAACTCAGATTCCTGGTTGCCAGACTGGCTGGGTTTCGTGCTGATTTGGCTGGCCGCCTTTTTGGGAACCCAGGTCGGCTACTGGGTCGGCCGCAAGATTGGACCCCCACTGTTTGAGAAAAACCGCAACTTCATTCTGAATGAGCGGGTGGTGGCCAAGACTCACGAGTTCTTTGACAAATACGGAGCCCGGGCCGTGATTCTTGCGAGGTTCGTGCCAATTCTGCGGGCACTGGTTCCAATGCTGGCCGGTATCTCGAAGATGGATTTCAAGCGCTTCACCAGGCTAAATCTGATTGGTGCTACGGTCTGGATTGCCGTTTTCATGATCCCCGGTTACTGGCTCGGCACGATTCCCGCGGTTAAGGACAACCTAGAGATCACAGTGCTCTTGATAATTATTGGCACCTCGCTGCTATTGCCAATCGAGATTCTGCGCGATCGGATTTCCAACCGAATGAAGTCCGACAAGCTAAAGGCAAGCAACGCCAAAGCCTGAGAACTAAAGTCTCAGCAGTTCCCAGTTCGGGTGGTCAACCTTGGGCTTATAAGCCTGAAGGGTTAGGTGCTTGGGGTCCAAGCCATCACCAGAAGTCACGCCCTTGAGCTTGCGCTGGAAAAACGGAATCACATCTCGCTTCACCCATGTCATCGTCTCCAGTATTGAGCGAGAGATTGGCGCAAGCTCTTGAGGGTCAAGCTCGGGGAAGCGGTAGTTCAAATCGAGCAGCTTGGCGGCCTGGTTCGCGACTGCGATGTGGCCGTGTCCGGAGAAGTGGACCATGTCCTCGGCCCAGAACATCAACTCCTTGAAGTCTTGAATGCCATAGACATCCAGCACTGGAATCTCAAACTCAGCAGCAACATCTTCGATCATCTCGGAGAAGCGCTCCGCGCGGTATCTAAGTGGCTTGAAGACATTTAGGTGCAGCGGGTTGATGGTGTTTGCCACCACCACGTCAGCACCTGCTGCAAGTAGCTGGTGAAGACCCTGACGGTAGCTGTTTCGAAGCCTTGCCATTGTTTCTTCTTTAGAGAGCAAATCATTAGAACCAGCCATCACAGTGACCAGGTCGGGCTGCAGGGCCAGGGCTTTGTAGAGCTGCCCGGTCATGATCTTTTCCAGCTTGCTGCCTCTGAGAGCTAGGTTGGCATAGTGGAATTCATATCCGGCATCCTGGGCCTCTTTGGCCATGATGCAGGCCAAGCGATCGGTCCAACCGTTGTAGTGGCGATCAAGATTGAAGGTGAAGTCGCCCAGGCCCTCGGAGAGTGAATCCCCGATTGCCACATAGCTGCGGTAGGGCTTGCCAATCACATCTACATGGCACCCAAATCTGGTGAACTCTAACCAAACCGATTGTGACGTGTTGAATACCTTTGGGTGAACCGGTGGTGGGTTATGCCCCCGGATTGCACCCACCCACTTCTACACTGTTCGAATGCGTATCGCTCCAAAGTTAGTCTCAGCCGCCCTAGCCCTAGCACTGGTCCTCACCGGGTGCACCTCAGAGCCCGAGCCAGAACCTACGCAAACCCCCACCGCAACCCCCACCCAGACTCAGACTCCCGAGCCCGAGCCCGAGCCGGTCTATGAGATCGCGCCTCTCACCGGCGTTGCCTACCTCGAGGGTGAGAACCCCTACCTTCTGCTGCCAGCAGTTTCCGCGAAGATCGATAACACCAGTGCGGGCAGACCACAGCTTGCCCTCAACGATGCCGACATTGTTTATGTCACCAGGGTCGAGGCGGGGCTTACCAGACTCTTGCCGGTTTGGCACTCCAGAATGCCCGAGGCGATTGGCCCAGTGCGATCAGTCAGGCCGGTAGATGCCGCAGTTGCGCACCCCTATGGCGGAGTTTTTGTTTACTCAGGAGGCCAGGCGCCATTCAAGAATGCCGCCAAGGCCACTGGCCTTGTGATGAGTGACGAAGACACTGAGATGAACAACGACACCTACTTCAGAGAGAGCTCCCGCAAGGCTCCCTGGAACCTTCACTTCCGAGCACAAATGCTCCAAGACCTCTACAAAGAGGATCAGCCAGCACCTGCCGCCCACTTCCTGTTTGATGCAATTCCAACTGCCGTGCAAGAGGGAGTTGTGGTTGCAGGGCTTGGTGTGAAGTATCCGCAGATGCGCTCAGAGTGGAAGTTAGGAAATGCCTCTTTCCCCTGGGGAGCTAGCAGTGAACCTGCCTGGCTTAGAACCCAGGATGGCAAAGAGCACACCCAGGAGGGCGGCGACCAGGTTGTAGCCAAGAACGTTGTCGTGCTGGAGGTGGTTCACGACCTGAGCTTTGTGGATCCAAAGTATGGGGCAATCCCCAAGGCCAAGCTCGAGAACAATGAGGGCATCGCTCACGTCTTCTCAGATGGCTACTACATCCAGGCCAGCTGGTCCAAGGGTGAAAGCGCTGAGGGCATCCGGCTATTCACCGAGTCTGGCGAAGAGCTCAAGCTAGCAATCGGCAACACCTGGGTAGAGATGATGGACGTTCCAAAGTCTGTACTGACTATCGATCAGGTTGAGCCCTCGGAGGGCTAAGTGCGCGGGGTCAAAAAGCAGGATCTACCCAAAAAAGACTGCCAGCGCTGCGGCAGAGAGATGGTGTGGCGAAAGGCTTGGGCCAAGACCTGGGACGAAGTCAAGTACTGCAGCGAGAAGTGCAAGCGCACTAAAGGTCTTTAGAAAAGTCCTTCAGCCAACCTCTTAGCTCTGGTCCGATGTCCTCGCGATCAATCGCGATCCTGAGGGTTGCCCGAATAAAGTCCAGCTTGTCTCCGGTGTCATAGCGACGACCAGAGAAGACAACTCCGCGAACTCCACCTGCCACCTCCGGGTTCTGGGCGGCGAACTGCAGAGCGTCGGTGAGCTGAATCTCGCCGCCGCGACCAGGCTCAGTCTTTTCCAAGACCTCAAAGATCTCGTGGCGCAGGACATACCTACCGATAACGGCATAGTTTGAAGGAGCAACCTCCGGCTCGGGCTTCTCAACGAGTTCGGTCACAACCACAACATCGGAGTCAGATGTCTTTTCGATTGCGGCAGAGCCGTAGAGGTGAATCTGCTCGAGGGGAACTTCCATTAGGGCGATGACGTTGTCACCGGTTGCGGCATGAACCTCGAGCATGCGCTCTAACAGTGGATCGCGCGCATCTATTACGTCGTCACCGAGTAGCACCGCGAAAGAATGCTCTCCCACGTGGCTCTTGGCACGCAAGACTGCGTGTCCCAGTCCCCTTGGGTCACCCTGTCTTGTGTAGTGAATGTCAGCGAGCTGGGAGGACTCTTGAACTGCGAATAGGCGCTTCTCGTCACCCTTTTTGCTCAGCACGGCCTCAAGCTCTGCAACGCGGTCGAAGTGGTTTTCGAGTGCGTTTTTGTTGCGACCGGTGATCATTAGAAGGTCGATGAGCCCGGCACTAACCGCCTCTTCCACCACGTATTGGATGACTGGCTTGTCAACAATGGGGAGCATTTCCTTAGGCATTGCCTTGGTTGCGGGGAGAAACCTAGTGCCCAGTCCAGCTACTGGAATTACCGCTTTTGTGACGTGGTACGGAGAATCAGCCATGTCTAAAGCCTAGACTCGTTTCACAGGAAATCTTCGCCTTCGCTGGCTACACTTTCGACGTTTGAATCTGATGGGACTGGGATTGCTAAAGCGTTTTATTGCTGGTCTGGCCGTTGCACTACTTGCAGCTGCAGGGGTTGCCCCCTCCGCACAGGCGGCGGTAGCCGAGCCAGCCTTCAATGCCGTAAACGCCTCAGCACTTTGGAGCCGCGGCTTCACAGGCAAGGGCAGCTCGATTGCTTTTATCGATCAAGGGGTCAACCTCAGCCACGAATACTTTCAGGGTGAGGTGGTGGATGGTTTCTGCCTCTACGCCTCCTTCACAACTAACGTCTGCCCTAACGGGGGTAAGTCCCAGACCGGAGTCGCAGCCGCATCGCAGCGAATCCAAAATAACTTCCCAGTCCTAAATGAGAACCACGGCAACATGGTGGCTGGCATTGCAGCCGGCAAGCCAAACAGCGTTGCCCCCGGTGGCATAGCACCCGACGCAAAGATCGTGATGGCCAACATCGATCTGACCCTCGAAGGCATTACAGCCGCCGCTCAATACATCCTGGATCGCTCCTCCGCAAACAACACCGTCGCGCTCTCGCTGTCCTTTGGGGGTTTGTTCCAAGAGATTCCCCGCTCCTGGTTGAAGTGTGATGACAATCCGGCGCTGGCCGATCTTGCCGCCGTGTTAAAGAAGCTGCGCGACAGGGGCATCATCACCTTCGCCTCCGCGGGCAACACTCCAACGCTTGACATTGCGACCTCGGTCTTCCCATCCTGCTTGCGCGAGGTGGTGGCGGTTGGGTCCGTAAATCAGCAGGGCGAGATCTCCTGGTACGTGACCATGAGTCAAAAGATTGAGTTACTCGCGCCTGATTATGCGATTAGCGCCAACACCATTGGTTACCTAACCTCTTCGGGCACCTCTGCCGCAGCTCCGCTTGCGGCAGGTGCCTTTACCCTGCTGCGCGATGCGTTCCCAAGCGCCAGCTCGGAGCAAATTCTCAATGCCATGAAGTCAACCGGCACAAAGGTCGACGATGTTTTGCGCAAGGGAATCCCTATGGTGAACCTAGCCGCTGCCTACAACCAGCTGGCTAGCGGCACAACACCAACCACGCCCACCGATCCGTCCAGCCCGGAGCAGAAGATCACAATCGGAACCTTTAATGGCTACATAGCCATTTACACCCAGGGCTATGAGGGCCGCAGAATGACCGCGAGGGTGGCAGGCAAGTGGCTAACCGTGAACCCAATCACGCTGGTCCCGGGTAAGCCCTACTCGCTCACCAAGCGCAACACAGGGGCGGGTTTCAACGTCAACGTCGAGGTCTACATCGATGGCCAGCGGGTGAAAACCCAGCAAGTGCTAACGCGCTAGAACGAAAAGCAAAAGGTTCTTTAGGCCCCCAAGCTCCTTGATTCGCCTTAGGCCAAATGCCAGGCGAACAAAAGGAGCTAGCGATCCGAACACTCGCGTGAAGATGGCGGCTCTAACGACTCGATCTTTTGCGGTTCCCCATCTCGAGCCGGAGGATTCCTCGGGGTGGGTGGCAATCACGATTGGCACGAACACTCCCTTGCCACCGGCTGTGAGCATGTCCACCACAAAAATGTATTCATCTCCCAAGTAGTTCTTGGCTCCCGCGCCAAACTCCTCGTCAAACCAGACCCCGAGCTGCCTAATGGCATCAACTCGAATGATCATTTCGTAGGTGGCGGCCCTTGCCGAGTTGTATCTCGTGAGCTGCTCGATCTTTTTTGGGTAGCGCTTGCGAGACTTTCCTGAGGTGTCTTTGGCCATCGCCAAAAGCAGCGAATACTGCGGGTGATCATCGAGGTAGGCAATGGCCTTGGTGAGCCCATCAACATCAAATTCGACATCGTCGTCACCGAACACCAGGTACTCGCCCTTGGCCAGCCAAATGTTGCGGTTTCTGCTCTTTGCGACTCCGAAGCTCTCAAGCTCTTGAACTTCGACGTCGTCACGCAGCATCAGCTGGGCGAGGCGTTCGCCTCTCCATGCAATGCGCTCGGGATTCTGTATCACTATCGACACTCCCCAGTTCTTTTGCATTGGGGGCGCAACGATGTTGCCAACCCGGTCTGCGAGGGTGGAGTAACCGATTGTGAGCTTTTGCATTAGAAGCTGTTTGCTTTTGCCCTGGCAAATCTCATCAGGGAGGAGGAGACCGAGCTGAACGTGGTGTTCTGCAGGCGAAGTCCCAGGAAGAAAACGATTGTGTTAGAGAGCGAAATCATGCCCTCAATGCTGAACCAAATAAGTGCTCCCATCAAGAGCACGACTCCAAAGCTTGCCAGTAGCGTTCCAAACTCAGCCTGCTGAATGCGGGAACCCAAACGCTCGGCAGGGGTCACAACTTTCTTGGCGCGCTTTTTCTCCACAAAGCCGCGCTGCTTTTTGAGCTGTCTCTTGAACAGCACTCCCATAACCTGCAGCACAACCAGAATTAGCAGCAGGTTGATGGCGGCAAAGGTGGGGTTTAGCAAAAAGAAGAAGCCACCGATTACAAAAAGTTGGGTGAGGAAAGACAGCACGTTCACGAGCTCCAGACCCATTGCCCACTCCCAAGATTCCTTGGTGGAGCTGCGTTCCCGGTCATCGGCATCAAAGGCCTTGTCAAAGAACTTCACTCGATAGGTTTTCTGGGCGTAGTTAGCAACCCTGGTGGAGGCAAACAGCAGAGCAAATATCACCACCGCTAACACGATCTCCGAGATTGGCTTGTTAGCCCCATCGACCACCAGGTCGGTAAATAGCTTTGCAACCAGTAGTTCGGTGACTGGAATTGCCGCCGCAATGATTACCAGCAGAATCAGTTGCCAGCGATAGCGACCCTTGGGCACCAAAAGTCTCGAGGAGGCCCAGAGCTCGGTGGCGATTTTCTTCAACTAGAGTCCAAACCTCGAAAGAGCTTCGCGGGTCGCTTCGCGAACCTCAGCCTTCTTCGACTCTGAGACCTGAATGGATCTCACCAGCGCCTGGTAATCAAACCGGCGCAAATCTGCCGGAACGATGGTCGGGTTCATCACCTCAACACCAGCACCGAGAGCGTAGTCCTCGTACTTGATGCCAGTTCCGTGAACGTTGTCCTCAGCGCCTTCGAAGCTCACCAGCGCACAGGGAATGCCGTAGGACTGGCAGGTGATCATCACGTGCATGGCGCTGGTGACCACCTGGTCATAAGCCAAAAGTGCCTTGACAAAGCTCTCAATGTCTTGGGGTCTAGAGCGCATGACCGAGAGTTCGT
>CAXNHX010000017.1:0-13192 GCA_964202305.1 Aquiluna sp. | reverse complement strand
GAGAGGCCCTAGAAGCCAAAGAGCTCGAGACCCTGCGACTACGCGGTAAGGCCTAGTCGATCCATTCTCAAGGTGTGCTCTGAAATCAGCTCAGAGGTAAACGGCTCTAACGCCTTGAACTGCTCTCTCGCGAGCTCTGTGCTGTCTGTAGGCAACGGCTTGGGAAGAATCACATCGAGATGCACCGAATCCCTAACCTCCAAAAGCGCATCTGCAACCACCATGCGGGCAAACATTGCCAGTCTTCCCGCAATCTCCGGAGAAGTCTCAATTGCCTTCGAGAGCTCCTCGTAACAGAAATTTTCTAGCGAGCGATCGAGCATCAGGCTCTCAATTTTGATTCGCTTTGCTGGGCTTAGCCCCTTAGAAACTCTGTGCAGAGAATCTTCCAGGATTCCAAAAACAATGTGAACCCGAATCAAATCCTCGTGCCACCCAAAGCCCTCAGTGCGCTGGACGAGAACGTCTAGGCGATCGCGAATCTCGGCCTGAAGATCCATCTCACTGACGCCACCCTTGGCAATCAGGGCCTTGATCTCGTCCGAGCGCTGGCGATACTTTCTCGCAATCGCCAGCTGGCGTCCACGAATCTCTGAGCTAGGTGCGTTTATGGAGTCATCTTGCAGCAGGTAGGCGATTGTGGATTGAACCTGAGCGAAGTGCGAGAGGTAGACATTCTGAGGTGGGGTAAGCTTTGAAAGGTTCAGTTGGACCTGGCTACGACCGCTACCGGATTCCCGTGAGGGAAGCGAAAGCTTCCCCGACACCTTGCGTATTCTTCGAAACCAATCCAGCACCCGCCAAGCTTATAACTAAGGCAAGCTGCCTGCTAAAAGCTGCTTGTAAACATTACGGAGAGATTTTTTGAGTTTTACTTCACTGGGCATAGATGACGACATTCTTGAGGCCCTAAATTCCAGAGGAATTACTGATCCATTCCCAATTCAGCAAGAAGCTATTCCAGTAGCGCTATCTGGTTCTGACGTCATTGGTCAGGCCAAGACCGGAACCGGCAAGACCTTGGGTTTTGGACTCCCGCTTATTCAATCACTGGGCAAAAACCCAGCACCTTACGTTCAGGGTCTAGTTGTCGTGCCAACCCGTGAACTCGCACTCCAGGTCTCTGAAGACCTAGAACTTGCCACCTCAAATCGCGACTGCGCGGTGGTTGCAATCTACGGCGGTAAAGCATACGAAGGTCAGATAGCTGCCCTGAAGGCTGGTGCCCAGATTGTTGTCGGCACTCCAGGGCGCCTGCTGGATCTTGCGAAGCAGAAGCTCATGGATCTCTCGAAGGTTAAGTTCATGGTCCTCGATGAGGCCGATGAGATGCTGGACTTGGGATTCTTGCCGGACGTTGAAAAGCTGTTCTCGCTGACACCACCGGAGCGCCAGACCATGCTGTTCTCGGCAACCATGCCGGCTCAGATTCTGAATCTTGCTCGCAAGTACCAAAACAAGCCGATTCACATTCGTGTTTCTGACCCCGATGAGGGCAAGACGAAGGCAGACATCAAGCAGTTTGTCTACCGAGCCCACTCGTTAGACAAAGACGAGATCGTTGGCAGAATCTTGCAGGCCGATGGCCGCGGAAAAACAGTGATCTTCGTTCGCACCAAGCGCGCCAGCGCCAAGGTCGCCGAAGAGCTGATGGATCGTGGTTTCAAGGCAGCTCCACTGCATGGAGATATGTCTCAGGAAGCTCGTGAGCGCTCTATGGCGTCTTTCCGCGAGGGTAAGAAGGAAATTCTTGTCGCCACCGAGGTGGCCGCGCGAGGTATCGACGTTGACGATGTGACTCACGTTATTAACTATTCGGTGCCAGAGGACGAGAAGGCTTACCTGCACCGCATCGGTCGAACCGGCCGAGCCGGCAAGCTTGGTGTTGCGGTTACCTTTGTTGACTGGGAGGACATGGCGCGCTGGGTTCACATCAACCGCGAGCTTGACCTCGGAATGCCCGAACCCGTAGAAACCTATTCGAGCTCAAAGCACTTTTTGGCAGACCTCAAGATTCCCGAGGGCATCAAGGGCAGGCTCTCTCGCAAGGTTGAAGAGCCCGTGAAAGCTAAGCAAAGTCAGCCTCAGAAATCTCAAAAGCCACGTGAGAACTCAGAGGCAGCGCCAGCCCGACCAAGTCGTCAGCGCCAGCGCAACCGCAACTACAAGAGCGCTTCGAAGCCCGAGGCCTGATCCAAAATGCGCTCCAGCATCTCTGGAGCGGTTTGATTTTCACCCAGCCGATTGTCTTTGCCAGTTAGCCCGTGATAGTCGCTCGACCCGGTCACAATTAGGTCGTGTTTGAAAGCCAGGTCCTCTAGCCACTGCTTCGCGAGCGCCGGCACGGATCGGTGGTAAACCTCGATCCCGTCTAGGCCGGATGCAATCAACTGTTCAAAGTGCTCAGTGGGTAGATCGTGGATCGAAGCACCAGCGGGAAAATCGAGAAGCGGGTGAGCGATCACAGAGACTCCCCCGGCCTGCTTTATCAGGCGAATCGCGGCAAGGGTGTCGAGTGAGTGATCAGAGACGTAATACTTCGAGCGACGATGCAGGATCGAGGTGAAGGCGTCAGATCTTGTTGGCACGATACCAGCGCTCACCAGCGCATCCGCAATTGCTGGCCGGCCGATAGTTGCCCCCGGTTCTAATTCCGCCTGAACCAGCTCCCAGGTGATTGGGTAATCCTCTGCCAACAGCTCAACCATCTTTTTTGCGCGGGCAATTCTCGATGCTCTGGTCTGCTCCAGCTCGGCGAACAGCTCCTGGTTCTGAGGATCCGGGAGATAGGCGAGCATGTGGACACTGATTCTTCGGCCATCACCAATGAGCTGCCTGGTCGAAACCTCTATGCCTGGAACCAAACCAATGCCATGGCTTCGAGCTGCCTGCATGGCCTCATCCCACCCAGCTGTGGTGTCGTGATCGGTGATCGCTAGAACACTGACCCCTTGGGCCTTTGCGTTTGCAACCAACTCCGTCGGCGTATCTTTGCCATCAGATTTAGTTGTGTGTGTATGTAGGTCGATCACAGGAGCAGAATAGTCGCATGGCTAAAAAGAAAAACGCTACTAACCGCTCGAGGACTCCGCACTCGAAAGAATTCCTCAAGTTCATCGCCTCCGACTGGGCTGAGAACAACCAACCGCTACCAAACCAATGGGAGGTAGCAAGCTTCGCAAAGCAGCGCCGCGACAAGCTGGCTAAGCAATTCCAAGGCCACGTAATCCTCATCGAAGCTGGTCAGCCGAGAGTTCGCTCAAACGACACCGACTATCGCTATCGCCCCGCAACCGCCTTCAGCTACCTAACTGGCTGGGGTTCACAAACCGTGCCGGGGTCAGTGCTCGTGATAGATGCTCGCAAGAAAGCTGCCCGTTCCAGCCTCTACCTAATGCCAACTGCGGGTAAGGACAGTGACGAGTTCTTCGCAAACCCTGCCATTGGAGAATTCTGGGTCGGACAGCGCCCCACCCTCGAGGAGATTGAAGCTTGCCTCGGGATCAAGACTGTGGACGTTGAGAAACTTGCTAAGCACAAAGCAGACTTTGGCAAGGTCATGACCGAGAGTTCCCCGAAGCTCAAAGTCTTTTTGTCCGAGATGCGCTTTGTGAAGGATGAGTATGAGATCGCCGAAATGCGCAAAGCGGTTGCCGCAAGCATCAAGGGCTTCGAAGACATCGCCCGAAGCTTCAAGCAAGCAACCGGTCAGGTTCGTGGCGAGCGAGTGATTGAAGGGGCATTCTTTGCTAGAGCCCGACTCGAGGGCAACGACCTTGGCTATGAGACGATTGCGGCATCGGGCCCGAATGCCTGCGTGCTGCACTGGACCCGCAACGATGGCCCAGTGAAGTCTGGGGACCTGATTCTGGTCGATGCCGGTGTCGAGGTTGATTCGCTCTACACCGCGGACATCACCCGAACGCTGCCAGTGAACGGTAAGTATTCAAAGGAGCAGCGCTTTGTCTATGAGGCAGTGCTGGAGGCAGCCGACGCTGCGTTCGCAGCAGCCAAGCCCGGCATAAAGTTCCGCGAAGTTCACAACGCCGCCATGGAGGTTATTGCTCGTAAGGTTGCAGAGCTGGGGCTAATTCCAGTCAGCGCCGAAGATGCCCTCAAGGCTGATAACCAACACCACCGCAGGTTCATGGTGCACGGCACCAGTCACCATCTGGGACTCGATGTCCACGACTGTGCGCAGGCGAGACGCGAGATGTATCAGGACGGCGTGCTACAACCGGGTATGGTTTTCACGATTGAACCGGGTCTCTATTTCCACAAGGACGACCTCCGGATCCCCGAGAATTACCGAGGCATTGGAGTTCGAATCGAGGACGACGTTCTCGTCACAGCTGACGGCGTGGAGAACCTTTCGGCAGCGCTTCCACGAGAAGCTAGTGCTGTTGAGGCCTGGCTCTCGAAGCTAATCTGAAGCAGGAGAAGTCAGCGCCTTGGTCGCAAGTGCGGCCTCTTCGCTTGGCACAATTACCTGGTACCGGGACGCGATAGGCATCTGGGTACTCAGGTAACCGCGCTTTGACTTTGAAAAAGAGAATCTCAGGATGTTGACCAGCATTCCAACACCTGCCGCAACAATGAGTACCGCTGCGAAGGTCTGTGGCTGATAACTGGTTTCACCATCGGGATTAGTAGTGAAGCCAACTCCCAAGAGCAAGGCGAAGATTAGGCCCAACCAAAATCCGGTAAGCGAACCGGACATCGCAACGCGGCCATAGCCAAGCTTGGAGCGGACGCTCTCTACAATCACTGGATCATGTCCAACGATCGAGATCTTGGCTGCTGGGAAATCCCCCTGCACCAGACGGGTCACCATCGCACTAGCGTCCTGATAGTTCTGAAACTCTCCCACGGTGTGACCACGAGGGATAACTGGTCCGGTAGATCCCTTGCGGCCGGAATTGCGTAGCTCGCTCATGCCAGCATTGTTCCACGAATTGCGGCTTGGCAATTAGGGTTATCTCTGTGAGCGCAACCAGAGTCTTCGTAGCCAGATTGGCGGGCTGTGGCGTTTTCGACCCCGTCGGAGACAGAGTTGGCAAGGTTATCGACGTTCTGGTCACCTATCGCAAGACGCTTCCTCCCAGGGCCATTGGTTTCGTGATTGAGATCTCAGGTCGCAGAAGGGTTTTTCTACCTGTCGCAAGAGTCACAGCCATTGCTCCTGGTCAGCTGATCACCAATGGCCTTATCGACCTTCGCAGATTCAGCCAAAAAGGCCAGGAAACTCGAGCCATTGCCGAGGTCCTGGGTCGAAAGGTGACCCTGATTGGCTCTGGAATTCAGGCAACCATCGAAGATTTCTCGATCGAAAAGTCCAAGCGCGGTGAATGGGTGCTCGCCGAACTGTTTGTTCGGAAGCCAAAGACGTCGGCGCTGCCCTTTGCCAAGGGAGCCACGGAGTTTGTTGCCTGGAATGAAGTTGCCGAGGATCAGGAAGATCCCTCTGAGCAGGATGCCCAGCAGCTACTCTCGACAATTGCCGACCTGAGGCCTGCCGACCTCGCCACCGCTGTGCTGGACCTGCCAGAAGAGCGCATGTTGGCGTTGGCAGGCAACCTGAATGACGAGCGGCTTGCGGATCTGCTCGAAGAGCTTCCCGAAGAAGAGCAGCTGGAGATTATCAACGAGCTCGATGATGAGCGCGCCGCCGAAGTGCTTGACCTGATGGGCCCTGACGATGCTGCTGACCTGATGGCCAACTTGCCTTCGGAGCGTGCTGAGGCACTTCTCGAGTTGATGGATGACGAGGAAGCGGAAGACATCAGGGCGCTTTTGAAGTATGAACCGTATACCGCTGGTGGAATGATGACCCCAGAGCCAATCATCTGCGCTGCCGACACCACGGTTGCCGAGGCTATGGCCCTGATTAGAAGACAAGAGGTTGAACCAGTTCTTGCCGCCCAGGTCTTTGTGACTTTGCCGCCGTATGAGGCACCAACCGGAAAGTACCTCGGGGTCGTTTACTTCCAGAAGATGCTTCGCTACCCACCTCACGAACGTTTGAGTTCACTTCTCGACACCGAGCTAGAACCAATTTCGGCCGATACCTCGATTTCACAGATTCACCGAGACCTTGCTAGCTACGACCTTGTTGCTCTGCCAGTGGTGGATGCCGACAATCACTTGATCGGCGCCGTAACGGTGGATGACGTGCTGGACCACCTGCTTCCTGACGACTGGCGAAGTGAGGAGGACGAGTAATGGCTAGAAACCAATCCGAACTCGAGCGACCCCTGGTTCGTAGACCAATGTTTAGAGTGCCTCACGTTTCGCAAGAGACGGTAGGTAGGGTTTCCGAGCGATTCGCAAGGGCCATGGGCACCGGGGCATTCCTGATTGGAATGACTGTGTTTGTGGCGCTCTGGATCACCTGGAACACCCTTGCGGCGCCAGACGCTCAGTTTGACCCAAGAGCGCTCAACTTCACACTTCTCACTCTGATTTTGTCGCTCCAGGCCTCCTATGCTGCCCCCCTCATCCTGCTTGCGCAAAACCGACAGGACGACAGGGATCGAGTCAAGTTTGAACAAGATCGTCAGCGCTCGGAGCGCAACCTTGCCGACACCGAATACCTCGCCCGCGAGGTAGCGGCGCTAAGGCTCGCAATCGAAGATGTTGCAACGAAAGAATTTGTTCGAGATGAGATTCAGGGCATCCTAGAGGAAATTCTGGAAGAGCTTCGCGACCAGAAGAAGACAGCTCCCAAGAAGAGCAAATGACCGAGCTAGCGCTCAAGGCCCTGAGCCGAGTCATAGATCCAGAACTTCGTCAACCAATCACCGAACTCGGGATGGTTGGAAGCCTTCAGGCCGATGGCAACTCAATTCGCGCGCAGATCAAATTGACGATTGTCGGCTGCCCCGCAGCGCAGAGCATTGAACGCGATGTGCGCAAAGCACTAGAGGTGGTTTACGAATCCGTCGAACTTGAGATGACAACGATGACCGGTGAGGAGCGAGATGCTCTCAAGCTCAAACTTCGCGGTGATAAACCAATTCGACACAACCCTTTTGTTCAGCAGGGCAACCTAACCAGGGTGATTTTTGTGGGCAGCGGGAAGGGCGGGGTTGGAAAGTCAACCCTCACCGCAAACCTTGCTGTTGCCCTGGCAGCGCAGGGTCAAAAGGTTGGTCTGATAGACGCGGACATCTTTGGCTACTCGATTCCTGCACTGCTATCCATTAACACCGGCCCGACCAAGGTTGATGAGCTAATGCTCCCGCCGATCGCTTTTGACGTGAGGGTTATCTCAATCGGCTTCTTCGTCGCGGACAACAAGCCTGTGGCATGGCGTGGTCCCATGCTGCACCGCGCCGTTGAGCAATTCCTGACCGATGTCTACTGGGGTGACTTGGATTTCCTTTTGGTCGATTTGCCCCCTGGCACCGGAGACGTTGCCATCAGCCTCGGGCAACTTCTGCCAGGCGCACAGTCGATTGTCGTCACCACCCCTCAGCACACGGCTGCAAGTGTGGCCGAGAGATCGGGTGCGATTGGTTTGCAAACTGGTCAAAAAATACTAGGTGTGATTGAAAACATGAGCTATCTGGAAACCAGCAGTGGCCGTGACTACATCTTTGGGCAAGGTGGCGGACAGGCCGTTGCTGATCGACTCACCGAGTTGTCTGGGGAACCCGTAGCGCTCCTTGGCCAGCTCCCCTTGAGCGCAAGCCTCAGGAGTGCGGCAGATGGTGGCATGCCAATAGTGATCTCCGAACCCGAGGATCCAGCGGCACAGGAAATCTTCCGAATTGCAAGAGTTCTTGCTGGCACCCCGAGGGGCTTGGCTGGGAAATCTTTGCCGCTGAATGTGAGTTAATAATTACATGGCAAACATCGACGTTATTGACCCGCTAACCGGCTCCAAACTCCACGAGATTGAGTCACACTCCGCTACTGATGTGGCTTTGAGATTTCTCGAGGCCTCGAAGGCACAGAAGGTTTGGGGTGCTACCCCTGCACGCGAGCGCGCAAAGATTGCTTCCCGAATCGCAGCTGCGGTTGCAACGCAGCAAGAGCAGTTGATGGATGTCCTCCAGCGAGAGACCGGCAAGAGTCGTGCGCACGCATTTGAAGAGGTCACGGGCGCACTAAGTGCGATCACCTACTACGCAAAAGTCACGCCAAAGGCCATGCGTCGCAACAAGGTCAAGGCTGGAGTGCCCTTCATGCTCTCCGCTTATGTTGAGCCAGCTCCGGTCGGGGTCGTTGGCATCATCACTCCGTGGAACTATCCTCTGGCACTGACGATGATGGATGTAATCCCCGCGCTCATGGCTGGCAACGCTGTCGTTCAAAAGGCCGACAATCAAACGGCTCTCACGGTTCAACTAGCCAGGGACCTAGCAGTTGGTGCAGGTGTGCCGTCAGAGGTTTGGACCGTGGTTCACGGTGACCCAACCGAGGTTGGCAATGCCGTGACTGACAACGCGGACTACGTTGCATTCACCGGATCTACACCAACGGGCAAACTCGTTGCACAGCGCGCCGCCTCTCGCCTAATCGGCTACTCGCTTGAGCTTGGCGGCAAGAACCCGATGATTGTTCTGCCGGGGGCTGACCTCGAAAAGGCGGCCGAGTCCGCGATTGGTGCTGCTTTCGGAAACGCTGGACAGCTCTGCGTTTCCATTGAACGACTCTATGTTCCAAATCACGCATTGAAGAACTTCGAGCAGATTCTCAAGCGCAGGGTAGAAACCCTGACCCTTGGAGTATCGAACAGTTTTGATTTTGACCTCGGTGCACTTTCCTCCTCAAACCAACTCTCTAGGGTCAGCCAATTCGTAGAGCGCGCTGTTGCTGAAGGGGCCAGAGTCGTTACCGGCGGAAGAGTGATGGATGAGATTGGGCCCAATTTCTATGCTCCAACTGTTCTAACCGACATTCCGCTCGGCGCAGAGATCCTTCACAAAGAAGTCTTCGGACCAGTGATTGCTCTGGTTGGTTACAGCTCCCTTGATGAAGCAGTGGAGCTGGCTAACGCTACTGAGTTCGGACTAAACGCCTCGGTGTTTGGTGAACGCAAGCTTGCACTCAAGACCGCTTCCCGACTTATGGCTGGTTCGGTGAACGTGAATGAGGGTTACCGAGCAACCATGGCCTCGATGGCAGCCCCGATGGGTGGCATGAAGCAATCAGGAATGGGTCGGCGATCTGGCATAAATGGCCTGCTCCGCTTTACGGAGTCTCGCACTATCGGAGTGGCAAACAAATCTCCAATTGGCCTCCCAACCAGAGCGAAGCAGTACAAATTTATGGCTCCGGTGATGACCAAGCTGGTGCAGCTAATGGGGAAGCTTTAGGTAGCTTCTAGATCAAAGGGCGGGGTTTCCCCGAGTTCAAGCTTTTTCTGTGGTGGCTTAGCACGATTCAGTTTCTCGGCAGCATTTGGATTTCGCTTCTCTTCCAGAAGAGCCTCGCGGACAATGCGACGTGGGTCATACTGCCTGGGGTCTAGCTTCTTCCAGTCGACATCCTGAAAGTCTTCGCCAAGTTCGGACTTGAGCTGAACCTGAGCGTTGTCGATCATGCGCTTTCCCTTGCGCACCCACTCACCGAGTTGCTTTGAGTAATAGGGCAGGCGCTCGGGTCCGATGATGAGGACCGCAAGCAGCGCGAGAATAATTAGCTTCTCTGCGCTAAGACCAAACATGTAAGAGAGTTTAGCTCGTTTGAATGCGGCTGATTCACATGCCGCAGACCTATGCTTTGACTCAAGATGATAGACAAAATTTCAAGCTGGAAATACGCCGAAGACTATGTCAACGAGCCCGATCACATCCAAGCCGCAAGGCGCAGTGCCGAGGAACTCGGCGTTGAGGCTATCACTCCCGCAGCCGGCAATCAGCTTGCGCTATTAGCTCGCCTTGCGAAGGCAAAAAGTATTGTTGAGGTTGGAACCGGAGCCGGAGTTTCCGGGCTCTGGCTACTGTCAGCCAGTGAGGACAGCATCCTCACCACAATTGACGATGAGCCCGAGTATCAGAACGTGGCAAGAGAAAACTTCAAGTCCGCTGGCATTACCCCTTCCCGTATCAGAGTGATTGCAGGTCGCGGCTCAGCTGTGATGGGAAACATGGCGGAATCCGCCTATGACCTGGTCTTTTTAGATGCCGATCCTGAGGACCTAGATTCGATGCTGGCTCCTGCCGTAGACCTAGCCAAGCCCGGTGGGGCTATCGTCATCTCTCACGCCCTCTGGAGGGATCGAGTTCCAAATCCAGCCCTCAGAGACGACGAAACCGCCGCCTACAGGCAAGCAATTAAGAACTTTGGGGATGGAGATGGCTTCATCTCGTCGCTGTCGATGGTCGGCGACGGACTGCTGCTAGTGGTTAAGACCGACTAACTACTTCTTGATGACGCCTTCAAGAACCTTGTGAAGTTCTTTGGCCTCGGTCTCATTGACGGAGACGACAAGCCTGCCGCCACCCTCGAGAGGAACTCGAAGAACGATAAGGCCACGTGGTTCGCGTTCTGCCTCCATTGGTCCATCACCGGTGCGAGGCTTCATAGCTGCCATGAGTGTTGACTCCTAGATTTTTTGGGCAAAGCCCAATTATTCCAGAAATTTCGGGCAATAGCCAACCCGATTAGCTCGAGAGCCAGCCTTTTAGGCCTTGATAGCAGTCATGGATGTGACCAACCGGAACATTTTCATTGTCCGCGTGAGCTAGGGAGGGGTCGCCTGGACCGTAGTTCACAGCGGGGATCCCAAGGGCTGAGAACCGAGCGACATCTGTCCAGCCGTACTTTGGGTGAACAGTGGTCTTGGTTGCAGCTATAAAGGCTTGCGCCACATCAGTATTCAGGCCGGGTCTAGCACCTTCTGCAACATCCATAACTTCAACTTCGTAGCCTTCAAACCATTGGCGAACCAAGGCCTCTGCTTGAGCACCCGACTTGTTGGGGGCAAAACGGTAGTTGACCATCAGGGTTGCAACATCGGGAATCACATTGGTGGCAATCCCGGAGTGGGCGGTAACCGCGTTCAGGCTCTCTCTGTAATCCAGGCCATCAACGTTCACCGTTGCGGGTTCATACTCGCTCAGCGTCTTGAGCGCGGGGAGCAGGGCGTGAATTGCGTTAGCTCCCATCCAGGGCCTTGCGGAGTGGGCCTTTTTGCCTCTGGCGCGAACCTCGACTCGCATTGTTCCATTGCAGCCACCCTCAACCATCGCGCTGGTTGGTTCGCAAAGCACAGCAAATTTTCCTGAAAGCAATTCGGGGCGGTTGCGAGATAGTCTGCCGAGGCCATTCAAAGTGGAGTCGACCTCTTCGTTGTCATAGAAGATCCAGGTGACATCAGTGTGTGGCTCAGAAAGTTCGGCAGCGAGCTTCAGCATCACAGCGACGCCAGCCTTCATGTCAACCGTGCCGCGGCCCACGATCGCCTGCTCGCGCTCAAAATGGTGCAGCTGAGTGGGAAGGTTGTCAGCGACCGGAACAGTATCGATGTGGCCCGCAATAATCACGCGATCCTTGCCGCTGTTGGTGCTGGCGACAACCGCATTGCCATCCCTGACAACGCTCAGATGCGGAAACCTCTGAAGGGTTTCCTCAATTGCGTCAGCTAGCTCTTCTTCGTTGCCAGACACCGATTCGATGTCGCAAATCGCCATCGTCAATTCGGTTAGCGATGCGGTGGTGTCCAAAGCTGCCATAGCAAAAAAGGCTACCTGTATTCTTGGGGGCGTGAGTGCGGAAAACAGTAATCAGGCTTGGGGCCATGGTCTAGCCACCATCGCAAGTGATGGCAGCGTGCTCGATGTCTACTATCCAAGCCCAGCAATCGGCCCCGCACCTAAATCTGACCTGCAATGGTTCCCACCCAAAGAACTGGACGACAAAGCGGGTTTTGACGAACTTAGAAACGTCAAAACCGAAGTTGTTCGCACCGAAATCGACCTTGACTCCGAAGTTTCTTCAACGCAGGATGCCTATCTCCGCCTGCACCTACTCTCGCACCTGCTGGTTGCCCCAAATCAGCTGAATCTCGAGGGACTGATACCAAATCTGCCAATCGTTGCCTTCACCAACAAGGGTGTGATTGCGCTCGATGAGTTTGAAGCCCGTGCTTTCGAGCTTCGATCGGCGGGAGTAGTGGCGCACTCGATCGACAAGTTCCCGAGGCTAATTGACTACGTGGTGCCGAAGAAGGTCAGGATTGCTGACGGTAACCGAGTGCGGCTAGGTGCTCACCTTGCACCCGGCACAACCGTGATGCACGAGGGCTTTGTGAACTTCAATGCCGGCACCCTAGGCGCCTCGATGGTTGAAGGCAGAATCTCGCAGGGCGTGGTGGTTGGCGATGGGTCAGACATCGGCGGCGGAGCTTCGATCATGGGAACTCTGTCCGGAGGCGGCAAGCACAAGGTCTCCATCGGAAGGCGCTCCCTGCTTGGAGCGAACTCCGGCATCGGCATCTCACTGGGCGATGACTGCATCGTGGAGGCTGGGCTGTATCTAACCGCCGGCACCAAGCTGACGCTAATTGTGGATGGCAAGACTCAGGTAGTAAAGGCGAGTGAACTCAGCGGCCTGAACGGCATGCTCTTCAGGAGAAACTCACTGACCGGTGGAGTCGAGGCAATCGCCCGCGATGGTGTTGGGGTTGAACTCAACTCCGAGCTGCACGCCTAGGAACTAACGGAGTCCCAGCCCTTAGCCTCAAGCGGCTTGCCATCTAAAAGTGCCATCGGCTCTTGGCTTGCTAGCACCTCTCCCACGATTTTGAATCCCTTTGGCAGCTCCACACCCGCAGGAAAAGTCGTCAAAAATGAGTGGTCCTCGCCACCAAAAAGCACCCAGTCGATTTCGCTAAACTGCGCTCCAGCGCGCGAATTCACGGACTGAGCAGCAAGCTCCAGGACCGCCTGGTAACCGAACAGTTTGCTCGAGTGAAGGTTGAGTGCGACCCCTGAGGCCCTAGCCATGCGATTGGCATCGAGGGCGAGCGAATCAGAAATGTCCATCATCGCCGTGGCTGAGTGGGCTGCCTGAAGGGCGAACTCAACTGGCGGGGTGGGCCTTAGCTGCACCGAAACCAACTCCGGATAGCTTGCGGAGAGGGACTTATCTGGGTGAAGCAGGAGATCTAGTCCAGCTGCAGCTTTGCCAAGCGTGCCGCAGATCGCGATCACGTCTCCGGGCTTGGCGCCCGAGCGAAGCA
>CAXNHX010000016.1:0-15809 GCA_964202305.1 Aquiluna sp. | reverse complement strand
TCAGGCTCTTCCGAGATCTTCATGACAGCGCCGACCAGGTCTAGACCTAATAGCGTTAGGGCGATGGCATAAATCCCGTCACCCAGAGCGTCAATTCGAGAATGATCAATGTCGGGAAATCTCTTGGCCATAACATCTCCTAATTTTGTCAAAAACACTAGCAGCGCTTTGTTCGATTGTTCTCCCAGCATCAGGAGTTTGCAGATTGTTCAAGTAATTGATTAGGAGATTTGGCGCAGAAATTAGTGGCGCGAGTCTGCGACCCGCCTGCATGTCACCTCGGTCCATGTGCTGCCAAAACAACCATCAGAAGATACGGGGCTCGAGTCCCTCCAAGCGCACGATACCCACGAAGACTTCACACCTTCGTGGGTTTCATTTTTGCTAGATCGACCTCAGAATCTCTTCGACCTTGTCCTTGGCATCTCCAAATAGCATCTTGGTGTTCTCTTTGAAGAACAGCGGGTTAGCAACACCTGCATAGCCAGATGCCATTGAGCGCTTGAAGACAATCACGTTCTCAGCTTCCCAAACCTTGAGCACCGGCATGCCAGCAATTGGGCTGCCGGGGTTCTCGGTCGCTGCTGGGTTCACGGTGTCATTGGCTCCGATGACTAGCACAACTGAGGTCTCGGAGAGCTCGTCGTTGATCTCGTCCATCTCAAGCACGATGTCGTAGGGGACCTTCGCTTCTGCCAGCAGAACGTTCATGTGTCCTGGGAGACGACCCGCTACCGGGTGAATACCAAAACGAACATTCACGCCCTTTTCCTTGAGGCGCTTGGCTAGTTCAGCCACTGGGTACTGAGCCTGAGCAACTGCCATGCCATAGCCGGGGGTTATTACAACGGTCTTTGCAGCGACGAGTAGCTCAGCTGTTGCAGCTGCATCGATCTCGGTGTGAACACCGGTTTCTTCTTCTGTGTCAGAAGGTGCTTCGATTCCATAGCCGCCAAAGATCACCGAGATGAAGGAGCGATTCATCGCCCTGCACATGATGTAAGAGAGGTAGGCACCTGAAGAACCAACCAGCGCACCGGTCACAATCAACAGGTCGTTGCTTAGGAGGAATCCGGTCGCTGCTGCTGCCCAACCGGAGTAGCTGTTTAGCATCGAGACCACCACTGGCATATCTCCACCACCGATGGAGGCAACGAGGTGCCAACCAAGTGCTAGAGCAAGCACCGTTACTGCTACTAGTAAGTAGAGGTCTGGAGTGATCACGTAGGCCACGGTGAGGGCGATAAAGCCAACCAGTGCCGAAAGGTTCAGCAGGTTTCTACCAGGCAGAATCAGCGGCTTGGAGGACATCTTGGCTGAGAGCTTTAGATAGGCGACGATCGAGCCAGTGAAGGTCACAGCACCTATGAAGACGCCGATGAAGACCTCAGCGCGGTGAACACCTACAAGCTCAGGAGAGAGGTCTCCAGAGTGCAGTGCACCATTCCAACCAACCAAAACCGCCGTCAAACCTACGAAGCTGTGGAACAGGGCAATTAGCTCTGGCATACCAGTCATGGCAACCACTCTTGCTCGCCAGAGACCGATGATCGCACCAACTACAAGTGCGATGACCAGTAAGACAAAGCCACGCGAGGTTTCGGCATTCCACTCACCCGAGAGGGTCAGCCAAATGGTTGCGGTCATGGCGGTAGCCATACCGGCAATGCCATAGCGGATTCCGGTCCTACCACTCTCGTGCTTGCTTAGACCTGCCAGGCTCATGATGAATAGAAGGGCGGCCGCGATGTAGGCGGCGTTAGCAACAGCTACTGCATTCATTAGTTGTCTCCCTTCGTGAACATCTTGAGCATTCGACGAGTGACGGCGAAGCCACCAAAGACGTTGATGCTCGCTAGCAAGACTCCAATTGCGGCCAGGATCTGGACCGCGAGGTTGGTGTCAGTGATCTGCAAAATGGCTGCCACCACAACGATTCCCGAGATGGCGTTAGTCACGCTCATCAGCGGGGTGTGGAGGGCGTGGTGGACCTTACCAATCACGTAGTAACCAACAACGATCGCCAGGGTCAGCACCAGGAAGTGCTGCGGCAGCGGAGGGGGAGCAAAGGAAATCAGTCCAAACAGGGCTGCAAATCCAGTGGCAATAAGCGCACCCTTGGTCTTGGCGGACATCTTCTTTTTCTCTGGCATCACCACAGCCGGTGCAGCCGCGGCAGCTGGAGCTGCCGAGACCTGAACCGGTGGTGGTGGCCAGGTGATCTCGCCCTGCTTGACAACGGTGACGGCGCGAATCACAACGTCCTTGAAATCAAGAACCGGCTTGCCCTTCTTGGCTGGGGTCAGAAGCGCCAAGAGGTTTACGAGGTTTGTGCCATAGAGCTGGGAGGACTGCGAGGGTAGGCGGCTAGGCAGGTCGGTGTAACCGAGGATGGTCACACCATTCTTGGTGACAACCTTCTTGCCGGCAACGGTGCCCTCCACGTTTCCACCCTGAGCTGCCGCCATGTCAACGATGACGCTGCCGGGCTTCATTTGAGCAACGTCTTTGGCAGTGATTAGCTTGGGGGCTGGGCGTCCAGGGATGAGGGCGGTGGTGATGATGATGTCAACGTCGCGTGCCTGCTCGGTGTAGATCTCGGCAGCGCGCTTGTCGTAGGCCTTTGAAGTCTCCTTGGCGTAGCCGTCGCTGGTGACCATCTGCTCGGCAATTTCAACGGGCAGGTACTCGCCACCAATTGACTTCACCTGGTCGGCGACCTCCGGGCGTGGGTCGGTGGCTCTAACGATTGCACCCAAACTTGACGCGGCACCGATTGCTGCAAGGCCGGCAACGCCGGCTCCGGCAACCAACACCTTGGCAGGTGGCACCTTGCCGGCTGCAGTCACTTGGCCAGTGAAGAAGCGACCAAACTCGTGTGCAGCTTCAACAACCGCACGGTATCCGGCGATGTTTGCCATTGAACTCAGTACGTCCATGGACTGGGCTCGAGAAATTCTAGGAACGGCGTCCATCGCGATTGCGGTGACGCCCTGCTTGGCTAGAGCGGCAAGCAGCTCGGGCTTGAAGGCTGGGCTCAGTAAGCCAACCAGAATCGCACCCTTCTTTAGTTTTTTAATCTCGGTCGGGGTAGGGGCATCAACCTTGAGCACGATGTCGGACTTCCATGCGGTTGATGCGGCCACCACTTTGGCACCTGAGGTCACATAAGCACTATCTGGGAACGAGGCCTTTGCCCCTGCGCCCTTTTCGACAACCACTTCGTAGCCCAGGGCCAAAATCTTTTTTATTGTTTCAGGGGTCGCCGCAACTCTTGATTCTGCTGCTTCCGCAACAACGCCAATTACCGTCATCCATGTCTCCGTTTCGAATTCAGTAACCAACCCGCTAGGCCAGCTGTGGATTCCCTGAAAACGCTATCGATATTTCGGTGACTTGAATACCCAAAGTGCCAGCATGACGTTTTGCTATCTTTCTTCTATGTCAGAGCTAGAAGTGACCGCATACATCGAGGCCCTCGAGGAGCCCAAGCGCTCGACCCTGGAGGCGGTTAGAAGAACCCTTCTCGAGATAGAGCCGGGGCTCGAACAGGTGATTGCATGGAACACTCCAATGTTTCGGTACAACGGCAAGAACGTTGCGGGCCTCTGCGCTCACAAGAAACACATGACTTACTCCCCGCAATCACCAAAGGTGATGGCGGGAGCAGCTGATGCTCTAGAGGGTTATGTGACGTCCAAGGGTTCTTTTCAATTTTCCGTTGATGCCCCGCTCCCGAAGGACTTGGTTAGAAGGCTCTTGACTGCGAGGATCGGGGAGTTGAACGAGATCTGAGGTCGTTTGGACTATTTAGTTACCAGGTAGATCTCTGCTCGGATGTTCACCGTGCTACTTCGCATTGCGAATGGTGAGTCGACGCCTCGGTTAAGAACGAATATCTGGACGCCAGGGAGAAGTTTCTGAAGCCTATTCTTGGTGTACTGAGCGCGAGCTGATGCGAGCCTTAAGGAGCTCTGAGTTTGCAAAACCCCAACTTGATTAGCGTGACCCGTGACCAAAACTGCCGTGGCTCCATTCTTTCTAGCCTCCGCAGCGATTCGACCGAGTTCCTTTGAGAATCCAAGGCTCGGCCGACTGGTGTTTGGGACGAATCGAAGCTCACCCGCAAAAGCGATCTCACTCTTCAAGTTGGTTGTGGGGGAGACGGCACCGTCCGAGGAAATGACCCTCAAGCTAGCTTGGTTTTCAACACGAGTTCTAATGGTGCAGGAGGTCAATCGAGTTGCACAGACCTGCTTTCCGTTCAAGAACACTCGGTAGATTGGGTTCGCTGTTGAGCTTGCCTCAAATGAAATCAGAGTTTGTTTGTCTCTGGTGGCGAACCGTGCGGTTACAGCTCCAATCGCAGTTTGCCTCGAGACAGCGAGGCTGCTAAAGGCTGATTCATTCCCCACCTCACCAATTGCCACAACTCTGACTCTCACAGGGAATGGCTTTTGATAGAACTCAACTGCGGTTCGCTCAGTTGTGAACTCCTCGACCACCTTTCCCTTACTCTCCAGCAATACTCGATAGTGCTTCACGAAGTCCTTAGAGATAGCCCAGCTAACGCCCACCTTGCCCGACCTCTGAATTCCGGCGGTGAGCTCAGAAACCGCCCTCGGCTTGGAATTGAATACCGTTTCGTATACCTTGCCCTCAGTTCCATCAGCTAGCACTGGGTAGACACTGATGTTGTAGGTGCGACCCCTTGTTATCTCGATCAACGCACTTGAGGCATCTGATGCCAGAACTGTCTGCTGTTTGATTCTGCCGGAAGAGTCCCGAAGCACAATTCGAACCTTCGTGACCTTGCTTCCTGCATTCACACCTACGACCAGGTTGGTCGGCGTCTCAGCGAAGACCACATCCTCGATACTGCTCTCAGGACCTGTTGGCACGGCAGGTGAGCTGGTAGCCGGCTGCACGGGCTCGGACGACTCTGGGCCTTGAGGGTTTCCTCCTGATCCCTGAGGCAAAATCAAAGACTGTGCAACCAACTCTTGTATTTTCTCAAGGGTGTCCACACCTTCCGGCCCAGCCGCCGCGATTAGGGCGTTAAGGCGCGAAAGGTTTGCAGAAGTTACGTTAGTAAATCCCAGATTCGCGAAGTCTGCGACGTTTGGAGCGGCGGCGTTGCCGTCGGCAAACTCAGTTACCTGAGTCATTGAGCCCGCGATTTCCCCCACCACATTTTGCAGCTCTGCCCTGGTGTCAATCTCTCTTGGGCTGCGCAGCAGAATCAGCTGGTTCACGGCCAGCAAGGCGGGAGCGTTGTCTAGGGAAATGTTTGCAATTGAGTAGTCAATTTCGATGGGCGCACTGGATTCCACTCCGGCAACGAACCCAACGATTTGAGGCAAGCTACTTGCAGCGAGGATCTCTGCGAGGACTGCGTCCACAATGGCCTTGAGCTCGGAGTAGCTGTCAACTCCGGACCCATCGTTTGCGCTCTCCTCAATTCTGATCTTTATCATTAGGAGCGCTGCATCGGTCACGTTAGTTAGACCGAGAGCGACAAAGTCAGCAGTACTTAGCGGGGGGTTCGGCTCCCCATTAGCAGCCGTGACCATTAATTTGACTGCAGCCGCGACCACCGTTTGGACTTCGCTTGGCGTGTCAAACTGAGATAGGAACAGGCGGTCCACAACCGAGTTAACCAGTGCCAACTCTGTTGGCGTGAGACTTGCTGCCTCAGTCGCACCGAGACGGACAAGGTCCTCCGTGGTGAGAGCCATTCCGGTTCCCGCGGTGCCGTCGGCAAGAGATTCCACCTTGCTGATCGCGTCGACAATAGCTTGAACCTTGGCGAACGAGTTGGTCTCAATTTCGAGTGCGCTTGCAAGAACCAAGTTGACTCGGCTCAGGTTGTCATTGTTCACTCCGAACACACCGATGTCCACAAAATCAGTCAGAGTTGGGGCGGTGTTGTTGCCGTCGTAGGTCTGAATCACTAATTGGGCGGCATTTGCTTGGGCGGCATTCAGAGCTGCGTTCGTAACTGCCTGCAGCTTGGCGAGTTGATTCACGCCACTACCACTATCGGCGCTTTGCTCGATTCGATCTAGGACTGTTGCCAAGTTACCGCTGGTGACGCCTGTAAGGCCCACCAAAGCTAAATCAGCAGCCGTTAGGGCGGGGTTGGGTGTTAGGCCAGCGGCTGTGTCAAGAAGGGCCTGCACAATCTCGGCAATCTGGTCGAGCTCCGAGAAGCTATCAATGTCAGCCAGAGTCTTCCCCGCAAGAATGTCGTTTATCAAGGACCTGAACTCCTGGTCGGCTCCACCTGCAATATCGAGAGCCACTAGGTCGGCCTCGGAGAGCGAGTTTGGAGAAAGCAACGAGCTAGCTACGCCGGCCCTGATCTTGTTCACGGCATCGACCACACTCTGAATCTCTGGCACAGTATCTGTCTCGGCCACGGAACGCTGAGCGATGAAGCTATTTACCATCGCAAGGTTGCCATCTGTGACACTCGAGACCTCTGCGGTCACGTAGTCGTCTCGAGTCGGGGCTGAACCGCTTCCGTCATAACCGGCAATCTTCTGAATCGCGGCAATCTTGTTGAACTCAGCAATCGCGTCGTTGAGGATCGCCTGCAGGTCAGCCGTTGTGTTTTTGTTTTCGGAAGCATCAGCTAGAGCCTGTGAGACAAATGCTAGGTTCGCTGTGGTAACCCCAGTGAGCCCAAGAGCTTCAAACTGGCTAACTGTCGGGAAAGTGGTCGACAGGCCAGTGGCAAAGTCTGAGACCCCTTGGACAGCGGCAATGAGGGCTGATAGCTCCCCAAAGCTGTCAACACTAGAGAAGCTTGAGCGATCAATCACGTCATTCAGAGCAGCTAGGGCTGCGTTGCTCAGGGTTGGAAGCCCAAGTGCTTCTAGGTGTGCATTGGTGACCTGGCTGGAGTCGTTGGCCAACGTGTCAGCACCTAGGCCGATTGCGACAATCGCGTCCACAATGCCCTGAATCTTTGCCACGGTGTCCGATTGGCTGGCGGCGATGTCCTCAAACCACGAGTTCACGAGGGAAAGGTTTGCGCTCGAGACACCTGAGATTTGGCTATCTATGTAGTTAGACAGAATTGGAGCGGGGTTACCGTTGTCTCCGTAGTTCGTGATTGCACCAATTGCAGCGGCCTGGCGTTCATCCCCTGCTGCTAGCGCGACCAGAGCTTCCAGCTCGGCGAAGTTATCCGCACCTGAACCATCGTCCGCTGATGACTCAATTCGATCATTCAGATAGGGGAGAGTCTCCTCAGTTACTGCTGGAAGCCCAATCAGGTGGAACTCGGCAACGGTGAGGTCAGTTCCTCCAGCAGCCTTGTCCAAGATGCGCTCAGCGATGGCGAGAATGGCGTCAAGGTCAGACTTCGTTTCAAAGTCGAGGATGTTCAAGCCATCCAAAATTGAGTTCAATAGTGAAACCTCTGCCGAGGTTGAAACGCTAAAACCTAGAGCCTGATACTCGGCCTGGGTGAGGCCTGTTCCATCGTTGTGTGTTCCGTCGGCCAGAGTGCGGAGCTTGTTTGCCGCATCTGAGACGGCTTGGATTTCAGCCAGTTCGTCACGCGATGACTCAGGGAGTTCGCCAATTAGGCTGCTGATGAGGCCGACCAGGCTCGGACTGAAAGACGTCACCCCGGCGGTAAGGAAGTCCGAGACGGCAAGCGGAGAGTCGCTCGAGGTGTGAGAGCCAATTGTGTCAATTGCCTGCAGTTTGCTGGCCTGATTTTCCGCCTCAGCCACTAGTGCGCTGAGCTTTGCAAGAGAGTCAATCTCTGAACCATCCGATGCGGACTGCGCAATCAACTGCAGCAGTGCATCAAGATTGTCGCTGTCGACACCGCTAAGACCAAGGGCTGCAAAATCCGAGGCCGTGGGTCTTGGACTGACGCTCGTCGAGGTTGCTGCTGAGGCCAGGAGCGAGTTTACAAAGTCGGCAATTTCACCGAGCTCTCCTGCGGAGTCGACGGCAGAGATTTGCGCTACGTCAATGCCTGCATTTATTAGTGCAACGGCGGCTGGCGAGATCGAGCTAATTCCTAGAGACTCAAGCTCCGCCTGGGTGAAATTAGCATTTCCGTCCTGGGTGCCGTTGGCAGCTGCCTCCAAGCGGTCAATCAAGCCGACAATGGCTTGGAGCTCCGCCCGGGTGTCCGTATCTGCAGAGTCGAGCGTTGCAACGAAGCTGTTGACGATACTGAGGTTGTCATCCGTTACACCTGTTACACCAGCATTTTGGTAGTCCAACTTGGTCGGAACGGTGTTTTGACCGTCGTAGGCCGAGATTACCAATGCCGCTGAATCATATATTTGCTGCAGAGCAGCCGCGTTGGCCAGGTCTTGGAGACCGGACAAGTTTGCCGCAACCGAATTCGCCACATCTGTTTCACCGGGGTCACCAATTAGTGCGGCAATAAAGGTTTCTAGGTTGGCTGCCGTTATGCCTGTTACACCTAGAAGCGCTAGGTCATCGAGCGTGAGTCGGTTAGCTCCGGTGGGTGCATCGAGAATGCTGGTGGCGTTTGCGGTTGCAGCAAGCTTTTCGACTGCCGATGCGAATGCTGATATTTCAGTGAAGCTGTCGACCTCGGACGAGATCATCTCATCCAGCAACGAGTTGGCAATCGCTAATTCAAGGGAGGAGTCTATTCCGCCACTTCCTGCAGGATTTAATCCAAGGTTTGCAAAGTCCTGAGCGGTCAGCTGGGCATTGTCGTTATCCGTGCCGTCAGTGGCTGCCATCAGCCTGTTGGCTGAATCCACCATTGCCTGAAGTTCTGAAGTGTTTGCAGGGTTGGTTTCCGCTGATTCCAAGAGGCTATTCAATAGGTTGATGTTGTTGCTAGTGACCCCGAGTATTCCAGCATCGGAATAGTCGCTGACGGTGGGAACTGATTGGCTCGAACTGCTGTGGTTGAGCAAATTGCTAAGAGCGCCTGCGGCAGCGAGCTTCGTTAGGCCATCAGAAATGCCGGACTCAATTTCTTGGATCGAGTCCAGGCCTGAGGTGTCGTTGGGCAAATCTGAAATTCCGAAGAGCACTTGGGCAAGAGTGGTTGGCGCAGAGAACGTGATGCCAATGCTGGCCAAGTCAGCCTCGGTAAGTGTCGACGCTGGGGCCGCGCCGTTTGATGGGTCGGAGCTTGCAAGCCTCAGCACCTCGCTGACTACTGCGGCGATTGCTGAAAGATCAGCGATTGTGTCGACATCATTGAGGTTGCGACCATCTAATGCTGAGTTATACAGAGCGAGCGCCTCAGCAGTCGAGGGTAGTTCTGAGATTCCAAGATTGGCGAGATCCTGACTCGTTAGCGTTGACTCTCCATCCGGAGAGCCATCGGCAAGATTTCGCAGCCGCTCCGCTGTCTCGACAACCCCATTTAGTTCTGCAATGGAGTCTGACAAGTGCGCCGGCAATTCTGCCACCAGCTGATTCACTAGGGCGAGGTTCGAATTTGAGACACCTTCAACACCGGCGGTCTGGTAGGTAGAGAGGGTCGGTGCAGAACTGGAAGCCGTGTCGTAGTTGCTTAGTTCGGAGAGCGCGGCCTTTCGCGCCAGTGCATCACGTATTAGCGTGGAAATTTCCTGGTAGCTATCCAGCCCAGCGTCCCCAGCGGGATTGCCCAGAAGAACTTCCCAAATTAGAGCCAGATCGTCGTCGGTGACATTCGCGAACCCGGAGTCCACGAATTCCTGGGCAGATGGTTGCGGAGACCCGGCTATCAGTTTTTGCGAGAAGGCAGCCAATCGCTCGAGCTCACTCGCGCTATCCGCATCAGCAAAATCACCCTCAGCAATCAATGAATTGAAGAGTCCAAGGGCTGCTCCATTGAGAGCGCAGAGGGTGTTCAAATTGGAATTGGGGCAGATTAGGTCAAGGTCCGCAGCAGTTAGCGGCGTATATGAGCCGTTAGTGTCATCAGCAATCGCCTTGATTGAGTTGATGACTGCAACGACAGCGTTTAGGTCTTCAGGGAAATCGTTGCGGTCGCTTTCAGGCATTCCAGAGAGCACCTCATTCAGAGTGTTGACGATGTCCTCTTCAACGCCCTCGACTCCGGCTGCCAAGTAACTGAAGCTGGTTGGGAATGGGGAAGAGGTGAATTCAGCAATTACCTGCTGGGCCGCCGCCTTCTCGGCGTAAGTGGTTAGCCAGTATGCAGTCAGCGTTGTGGTTGGACTTGTGGTGAAATTTCCATCATCGTCAGAGACTTCAGCTCGAACCGCAACAGACGCGGAGGTTGGGATCAAAGGCTCCAGAAGGGACTGGAGTTCCAGCTGGGTGCCGGCTGCCAAGTTGAAGGTGACACTGGAGTCACCCACTGCAAACGATGAGGTGGCGAAGAGCTGAGCTCCAACAAAGAGCTTGATGTTTCCCGCAACGCTTCTTTGGCCGTTGAGGTCAACAACTATGTTCATCGAGGACGCCGAGCTGTCAACTACTTGGGTAGAGGAGCTAATGTCCGTGTTGATGATCGGGGCAAGCGGCGGAGCTGGAGAGTCTGCATTTATGTTTATGCCGTTAGGTAGGGAGGTAATAGAGAGGTTGGCATCGTTCTGCCCAGAATCTCTGATGCTTCCGCCAGTTGCATTGATGGTCGATCCAGTGTTAGTTGCGTTTTGACAGTTGTCTCCGGCAGCAATGATTCTTTCAAAAACCAGCTTGGTGGTGCCAGAACCAGATAGGTAATTTGCAGGCACCGCTGCGCAACCGTCCCCTGCCCCAAGCTCCACAGAAGGCGTGCCCGTAACCGTCACTCGCTCACTAAATGCAACTTCAACTCGAATAGCGTCACCCGCTTTGTAAGTGCCGTTTGGAGTGAGGAATCGTATGCCCGATACAGACGGAACCGAGGTGTCGGCAATACCCAGAAGGACGTTGGA
Source organism: Aquiluna sp. (assembly GCA_964202305.1). Taxonomy (GTDB): domain Bacteria; phylum Actinomycetota; class Actinomycetes; order Actinomycetales; family Microbacteriaceae; genus Aquiluna. Next base: position 4,917 of record CAXNHX010000016.1, on the reverse strand, counting down.
TGGCAGGTTCGGATTACCGGCGGGGTCAGTTAGCGCTTCAGCAAGAACTCGAAGGGAGAAGTTCTCTGATCCATCTGAAGTGAAGGTCACCGTGTAACTGGTGCTCGAGTTTGCTGTGAACGAGGAGAGCGTTCCGCCGGCAGCGACAATGTCACTAACCTCAAAGTCTGAAGAGTCTTCAGACAGCGTGATGTTAACGGTGGTCGATTGCGCTTGAGCAGAGAGGGTGAGGCTTGAAGCTGCAACCACCACGGAAGATCTCGTGTAGTCCGGTGTGATTGTCAGCGGGTCAGACAGCGGCGAAACATTTCCACCAACCGAGACCATTCGAACGGTGAAGCTTGCAACCGATGAGACCAACGCTCGAATTGTGGCGTTGGAGGAAGCGCCCAAATCAAAATTGACAACATCTGAACTGCTTGCGGAGTTGTCGGTTGCGATTACGACACCGTTGAGCATCAGTTCTGCCCTGGCGATGTTTGATTCAGAAGTTACCTGAGAACTGACCGTGAAGTTGGTTGTCAACGAATTCAGGCGGGCACCCTGGTTTTGGCCTAACGAATATCCAGCAAGGGAGGGGGCACCCGGTTTGGCTGGTTGTCTTCCATCGACAACAATTTCAGCGCTTGACGCCAGGGTTGGAACACCCGTGAGGTCGAGAACTGCAGGGTTGCTTGATCTGTCGGTAATTGAGCCGGTTAGTGCACTCACGCCCGCGAAGTTTAGGTCCGAGCTGACATCACTTCCTTGAACTATGTAGTCGAAGCGAAGCTCAGAGGTTCCACCACCTGAATGGTAAGAGACGTCTCGATTTGTGCCGGGGGCGACGGTTAGAGAGAGCGATGCTGGTCCATTTACTGTTACGACCTCGTCAAACTTCACGAGCAGTGAGATTCTGTCTCCCGCTTTGTAAACGCCGTTTGCGCTCAGTGCCGTTACCGATAGCACGGTGGGTCTAACAGTGTCAGCCTGGCCGGTCAGGGAGAACGGCATTGAGTCATTACCGGCACGGTCTCTCAGGAGACCAGCTGGGTATGTGACAGACCAAGCGCCCTGCACCTGGGGGGAGAATGAAAGTTGCAGCGTGCTAGATCCAGTGGATTGCGATTGTGGCCAAACCACACACGAAACCGTTCCGCCCACGATTGTGAAGGAGTTGTTTGCACAGCCCGAGCTTCCCTGGTACAGCACACCTTCAGAGCTTGTTGCGAGGAGTGTCGCAACCTCTTGGAAACCGAGCGACCTCGCCGGATTTACAGATCCGGTTAGCACCGGTCTAACGAAGTCTGCGGTCAGGGCTCGGCTGACACTGCTCGCGTTTCCGACCACATCCGAAATCACAACTGAGAAGGTTGCGGGACCGTCATTGACAATTTGCTGCAATTGACTTGGTGTGGTTGTGCCGAGGTTTATCGTCTGGGGGCTGGTCATGCCTGCGTTCACGGTGGCAGTGTTCACAACAGTGTCACCGTAGAGCAACTCAATTCTTCCTCCCACAATCTGGCTTGGAGTAAAGCTGACCTGCACGCTGAGATTTGTGTTTGTGGAGTTGATGAAGTCAGCGACCTGGTTTCCACCCGTCGCAGAAATGCTTTGAATGACGGGTGCGGTTGGTGGCACACCGCTGATCACTATCGCTGAGCTGCCACCAAGGCTGGTGCTCAGGGTCGTACCCGGCAGTGTTGTTGAGGTGGCATTGTTTCCGGCATCTCTGACTGTGAAAGACCCTAGGTCCAGAGCGTTGGTGGCGGAGTAGTTCAGGTCGCCAGCTGCGTCTCCAGCTCTCACGATGTAGCTAAAGACAATCGAGTCAGAGGTAGTCGATGCCACCTTGGCAACAGCGCTCGTGGAGGCATTCAGGGTGACCTTTGGGAAGCTTGCGTCGTAACCGCTGAGGTAAATCGGTTCGTTGAAGACAACCCTGAACAGAATTTCTCGACCAACTCCGTATGTTCCGTTTGGGGTGACTCGCTCGACGCGAAGGATGCTAGGTGCCTTGGAGTCAAGAACCATAGAGAGAGGTGTGGCAGCAGGCGCAGGGTTTCCTGCGGAGTCAAAAATTCCACTCGATGCATTGGATGCAACCATCTCGACGCGAAGCAGTCCCTCAAAGTTTTGTGAGGGAGTGACCGTGCTGGAGTAGGTGTTACCAGATTGACTGCAACCTGTGCGACTAGAAACGTTTTGGTAAGTCACGTTCGTACTGCAGTTGAATCCTGTGACGGTCTCGCTCCACTCAAACCTTGTTGTGAAGTTACTGTTTCCCAGTGGCGGCGGAACGTTTGCCGAGATCGTCACTGTTGGCACCGTGAAGTCTGCGGTTCTAATCACAGCGCTACTGGTGTTGAGGTTGCCAGCTGCGTCAAAGACTCGGATCACAAATGTCACAGATCCCTCGGGGATTAGCGCTTGGAGACCCGCGGGGGTTGTGCTACCTAGAGCGAGACTGATCGGCGAAGTCATGTTCGAGGTGGAAGCAACGACTGTTCCATTTGCGAGAAGTTCGGCCCTGCCTCCGAAGGTGTAGTCAGCAGCGGTCACCGATGCTTGGGCCGTGATGTTGGTGTTGGTCGAGTTTATGAAATTTGTTACGAGTCGGCCGCCGACTACCGTAATGGTTGGAGTTCCCGGAGCGGATGGAGCGGTGGTATCAACAACCAGGCTTGCACGAGACTTCAGCGACTGTGGATCGTCTAATCCGGGCAATGTTAGGGTCGCAGCATTTCCGACCGCGTCGAGAATAGTCCCGCCGGCTAAGTTCAAAGCGTTTACGGATTGGTAGTTCAAGTCTGTTGAGTTGTCGCCAGCTTGAACGGTGTAGCGGAAGATTATTTCGGACTGTGTTGCGGAGAGGAACACTGCTGTTCTGTCGGTCGCCCCTGTCTCAAGCAGAAGGGTCGGGGAGCCAGAAACTGTTATGGGCTCAGACAAGTTGACAACTACGTCAACAGTTGCGCCAACTCCATAGGCCCCATTGGCAACAAAGCGATCTACTGAGACCACTCTTGGTGCGACCATATCGATTGGGATGAGCAAATCCACCGATGAGCGGTTTGGGTTGCCAGAGCTCGAAGTGAACACCCCGGCTCGGATGGAGAGCCTTCCGGTGCCCTCAAAGCCAGCAGTTGCGGTCAGGGTTGCCGAGAAGGTTTGTCCAGAGCCACCGAATCCGCTCAGTGTTCCACCGACCACGTTGATGTCGTCGACAGTGAAGTTGCTGGATGCGTCCATGTCTATAGAGAACGAGATCGAGGTGCTTGGGTTCAATCCACCGAGTGATTGAGCGGAGCTTGACATAACCACTAGCGGGTTTGACCTGTCAATCAAATAGGTCTGAACCGTTCCGGTCGGAATGACGCTCGACAGCGCGTTCCCAGCTAAGTCAGTGACTTGTGCAGATGCAGTCAGCGCAATACCAACCGCCCCTCGAATGGAGCCGATGTCCCCACCTGAAATAGCAACATCCCACTCCAGCCTGTTCAAGGGATTCTGCTTTGCGCTGGTTACGCTCGCGGAGGTGGAAAGAGCAGATAGATCGGCTGGCCTTAGGTTTTTCATCTCCTCGGAGAACCTCAGACGCCAAATCAATGTTGTGTCGCTGGTCCGCTCCGATGCTGGATTTAGGCGGCGGATTGACTCAAGGCTCGGAGCTGTCAAATCAACAACCAGCGGCCGAATAATGGTCTTTGCACTCACGAGGGAAGAAGTGCTGGCTCGAGCAGACAGTGAGTAGCTTCCCTCAGCGAGCGGCCCTGCGATTTGGAAAGAGAACTTTCCGTTGCTGGGCACTCGAACGGTTCCTAAGAGCTGCGGCGAGACCGAAGACTCATCGTAGATAAGAACATCAGCTCCTGGGTCGGCCACGCCCGTGATGGTTGGCGATTGAGAGTTCGTTGGGGACGGGATCAGCAGGGAAGGAACGCTGACGAGGCCCGGAGTTGGAATGAACCAACTGACTACTTCTGACCTGTCAGACTCGTTGCCATTTATATCAACCGCAGTTATGTAGTAGTAGTAAGTGATTCCAGTCGCTACAACAAGTTGAGAGAAGCTTGTGGTTGGTGCAATGGCAGTTCCCAACTGCGAGAAGTTTTCCTGGTCTGTGGAGACGTAGATCCTGTATTCCTTCAAGTCAGGTTCCGTATTTGCTGTCCACTGGAGATCAATACGGTTAGCTCCACTCACGCTTACTAGCTCGGGAGGTAGCGGCACATCTCCATCAATAATCAAGGTCTTGTCGCCCCGAAGAGAGTTAGGAGATCCGGGAGTCGGAAGCGCGACAATCGCCGCATTTCCAGCGGGGTCAGAAATGACGGAACCGTTTAGGTTGAGAGCGGAAGTGCTAGCCAAGTCAAGACCTTGAGGCCCCGTGACATCCCCGGCCAGCACCGTGTACTTGAACCGTAACGCCGACGTCCCTGACCCTGCAACGTAAGAGAGCTCAACCGGATTTCTAGTTCCCGCGTTGACTTGCAATGTTGGGCTTCCATCCACAATGACCGGTTCGCTAAACCCAACGTCTATGTAGAGGTCTGTTCCAGTTCGATAGGTACCTGAAGGTGCTGGTGTGGTGACTCGTGTTACACGGGGGGCGTCAACGTCAATTGCGTAAGTGATTACAACGCGGCCGTCACCGGCATTTGATGCCGCAGTAAACTGCACATTCATCGCCTCAGGGGTTGCCCAGCTCGAACCACCACCACCGCCATAGCAGTGATAGCTCGAACCACCGATGTATCCACCGCCACCACCGCCACCACCGTTAGTAGCAATAGTCCCACTGGCACCTACTCCAGGAGATCCGGTGACTCTAAGCTTTAGGTCACTTGCAAGGTTTGGCCATATCACTGGAAGTGACTGGCCACCACCTGCAGAGTAGTTGTATTGGTCACTAGTTCCTGTTAGCCCGTTGTTATA
>CAXNHX010000015.1:0-16517 GCA_964202305.1 Aquiluna sp. | reverse complement strand
CGATGCAGGCGCGAAAACAGGTCTTACCGGCAGGCGTCAAGGTAAAGCGGTCAGATCAGTGGGAAGAAAACCAAAGATGTTCTAGAACACCAGCCATGTTGCGACATCATCAAGGAGCAACTCACCTACGAGAGCGAGGGCAGGAACGCCAGGGTTGAGGTCGGTGGCATTTGTACACCTGGGCATTAGTTGCCAGATAGAGTTTTTTTGCCGCACAATAAAGAACAGCTTTAGACAGGAGTCCTTGATGACGCAACCGGTGACCCTTTTCACAGGCCAGTGGGCTGACCTCGCACTGTCTGAGGTTGCTGCCTTGGCATCAAATTTTGGCTATGACGGTCTCGAGATTGCCTGCAGCGCAGAGCACTTGGATGTTTGGAGAGCCGCTGCTGAACCCAAATACCTAGAGGAACGCAGACAAATCCTAGACCGCAGCGGGTTAGGGGTGTGGGCGATTTCTAATCATCTAACTGGGCAAGCCGTATGTGACGACCCAATTGATTTTCGCCATAAGGGAATCCTTAGATCAAAAGTTTGGGGGGATGGAGATTCGGAAGGCGTTCGTCAAAGAGCGGCCGAGGAGTTGAAGCTAACGGCCATAGCGGCTAGAGCGCTTGGAGTAGACACAGTTGTTGGCTTCACTGGGTCCTCGATCTGGCAGTATGTTGCGATGTTCCCTCCAGTGTCACAATCCGTCATTGATCAGGGCTATGAGGATTTCGCCGAGCGCTGGAATCCCATCATGGACGTCTTTGATGCCGAGGGTGTGAGGTTCGCTCTGGAGGTTCACCCTTCTGAGATCGCCTACGACTACTACACGACCGCTCGAACCCTTGAGGCGATTGACCACCGTCCAGCCTTCGGCCTGAACTGGGACCCGAGCCATATGGCTTGGCAAGACATCGATCCCGTAAATTTCATTCACGACTTTGCAGATCGTATCTACCACGTTGACTGCAAGGACACTCGGATTTTTAAAAACGACGGTCGTCGAGGACGCCTTGGATCCCACCTGAGTTGGGAGGACCCACGCAGGGGCTGGTCTTTTGTCTCAACTGGCCGCGGAGACATTGACTGGGAAGGCAGCTTCCGCGCACTGCGCACCATAGGCTACAACGGCCCAATATCTGTGGAGTGGGAAGATGCCGGCATGGACCGGCTCCACGGGGCCGCTGAGGCAGTGACTTTTATTAAGAGCCTGATGTGGGACAGTCCGGAGAACTCATTCGATGCGGCGTTCTCGGTTGATGCTGAGAAGCCTTCCGAATAAGGTCCTCGGAGTTCAACCATTCTGGATCTTTGCCGAGGTCTAGCTATACCGCAAGTAGCGTGATGCTCCCGGTGTCATGCTGTTTTGAATACACCTCGTCCAGGCAAGCACTGCTGAAAGCCAAAATGTTGCTACCGGGCTTCATGGCGCAGTCAAAAACTCCTTTGGGTCCCCCGGGCGATTCCGATGGAGTGAGAAGCTCAAACACCACCTCAAACTCTCCCGCCGCGCTCAGCCTCTCAATCTTTGAACTAAAAGCCATCGCCACGTATAGGAATCCTTTCGAGTCGAAGCTCAAGCCATCTGGGCCAGACCCAGTTGCGCATTCGAAACTTTGAATGTGTCCAAACTCGGAATTGAAAAAACTGACCCGGTCGCCAAATGTTTCGGCAACTGCAAGCTCACTAGCCCTCCGCTCACAGCCGTTTGGAAAAAGGAATCTGGGTTCTGATTGACTAATTTCACCTGTCTCCGAAACTCTGAAGATTGGTGACCCAACCGGCTCATCAAAATCTGGGTCGAAACCGTAACCACCAAGCCAAGCGGTTCCATCTAAATCAACATGCATATCGTTTAGAGGGTGTGCTGCAAGGTCTGCGAAATCCGCATGCACTGAAATTTTTCCATCGTGCCCAAGTTGCAGCACTCGCCTCTCCAGGCAATCAACCACCAAAAGCTCTCCGCTTTGCTTAAAGCCCAACCCTCCAGGCATCTCTGGACCGCCATTTTTTGCACAGAGCACAACTCTGGGTGGTTGACCTGGACTCCAGGCCATCACCTGGCCTCTAAACATGTCGCTGAACCATAGCTCTCCGGCACGCCACCTGAGGGCTTCGGGGAAGCCCAACCCACTAATTTGATCCAACTCCGCTTTAGCCATGCAAGCTCCTAAAAAGTTGCGGTGAGTCCGCCATCGATGGTGAACGTTTGGCCGGTGGCGTATGAGTTTGCCCTTGAGCTAAGCCATCCGACCGACTCGGCCACCTCTTCAGGCATGGCCGCCCGCCCCAGTGGCAGCCTGCCGGTCTTCACGTACTCTTCCTGAAATTGCTCGGTATCGGCCTCGTCCACTCCCATTTCATTGAGGCTCATCTGGGTTCTCACAAATCCCGGAGCAACGGCGTTCACCAGAATTCCATGTGGAGCACCGGAAAGGGCAAAAGACCTGGTGGCAGCTTCGAGTCCAGCTTTCCCAACGTCATAGGCAAGACAATCAAGCCTCGATGCTCTGGCGTGCACACTGGTGATATTCACAACTCGACCGAAGCCCTGCTCCTTCATAGACCCAAAGCACAGTGACATCAGTTCCAACGGTGCTTCAAGGTTTATCGCCCAAACCTCTCGCCAATCTTTTGGATCAGATGACTCAACCGGAGTTGGGCGATAAATTCCAGCCACATTTATCAATACATCTATGCCACCGAGTTTTTCTAGCGCCGCTTTTACCGCCTCTTGCCGCTGGCCGGAATCAGAGAGATCGGCACACATCCAAAGAGAGCCCGGTTGGTAATCGACACCAAAAACCTGATCTCCTCGGGCTTTTAGGTTTCTAGTCACAGCCAAGCCGATCCCGCTAGCTGCGCCAGTCACAATCGATCGAAGTGGCTTTGTCATTTTGCTTCCGCTCTCTCCTCGAAACTAAGTGTGGTACTCCATCTCATGCTTTGTCCTGCCGGTAAGAACGGTCCCTCTTGCGCGTTCGCACCTAATCCGTGGGGCACGTTAGTCGGCTCGATTCCCAGAGCAAAAACCTGACCGTGCCATGGGGCCTCCTGCGAATAGCCGAACTCCTGCCAAATCAATGCATGATCCAGTCCCTCCCAGTCGACTTGAGCTCGCCAGCCTGCTATCGAGGCAGAAACTGATTTTTTGGAGGGATGTGTTATTGCAAAAACAGTGGCCGGTCGAGCTTGACTCAGCTCACTCCAACGCAGGTCTGACTTATTCTCGTTAGTCACCTGACCAAGAGGTGCGCCAGTGTAGTCAAGCTCGCCTATCCCAGCTTCCGAGCAGTACTCGAGTGTTCCAAGCTGATGCGATGTTAGGGGTTGCAAGAAATCAGAGCCGAGAATCAAGTGCTCAGCCACCGCGACTGCGACACTGTCGCCCGACAGGTTTGTGAGCTCTGTGTCGACCCTGACAGCTTGGAAATTCGTGAGCTGCCAGCGACGCACAATGTTGAGCCTCCGATCTTGACTCTCCCAAAACAGCTCCACAAAAGAATTCGACTGGTCTGTGACCTTCCAAACATCCTGTGACGCGGCTCCGTGAAAAGCAGCTGTCCTTGAATTTCGATCCCCAAAACCAATGTTTGGAGCACAGAGTTGCCAACCCCCCGACCAGCGCTCTACCCAGGTTGCCTCATCCGCCGCGTATGAATCATAGGGCGGTATGTTGTCAGACCAATTTGTGGTGGTAAGGAGTGAATTGCCACGGAATAGCAATGAGGAAAGAACTCCTCCCCGCCGGGGCAGAACCTCCGCTGCCAGGGGGCCTAAGGCTAGAGAAATTGGGTCGGTGATCATTCAGCTCTGGCTCGTGCATCACTTAGTTCTATTGACTCTAGAGCCTGAATCAGTGAGCTCTTGCCTTCCAGCACAACCAAGAGCATGGCTTTTGCTGCAGCCTCACCATCACCTCGATCTATTGCGTTATACACCTGCGAGTGCAGAGAGACGTCTTTGAGCAGTTCGGAAGGTTCACGAACAATACCCTGCTGAATTAAGAAGGCTCTCCGAAGAAAATCTCCGACGACGGTACCAAACTGCAGCATGAGAGAGTTATGGCTCGCGTTGTAAACCGCTAAATGAAAGTCAAGGTCGGCCTGAGCATAGGCCTCCGGTGAATCGACTCCCCGCTCCATTGCAGTGATCGCAACCTTCAGCTGTCGGTGGTTGTCAATCGTTGCCCTTCCGGCGGCTAACCTTGACGCCGCTGGTTCCAGAATCTGCCTCAGCTCAATCAGGTCACGCATTACTGCGTCCCCTTGCCCCTCCTCATGGTGCCAGCGCAATATGTCCGCATCGAAAATGTTCCAGAACTTCTTTTCTTGGACTCGGGTACCAATCTTTTGACGAATCTCTACGATTCCTTTAGCAGAGAGCACTCGCATCGCTTCTCGGACAGAAGTCCGACTAACCCCAAACTCTGCACCAAGCTCTGGTTCTGTCGCTAGGAAATCGCCAGGCGCAATATGGCCGCCAATAATGCGACGACCGAGCCTATCTATGACTACCTTTTGAAGACCCCGCAGGGCGGATTTCGAGGATGAAATTGAGTTCAATGCTTCAACCATCCGAACCCCCTAAGCAGTCACCCTAAGTTACCACATTCGCGTGCAGGCCAAATTTTGGGCTTTCAAACAGTGGTTGGTCGTCGATTCGAATCTCTACCCTTCTCAGGTAAGGGGCCAAGGTTTCCTCATTGACCCGAATTCCAAGCCCTGGCTCATCAGGGGTCAGAATCTCACCGTCCGAGTTCCGCATAATGTGTTCGACTGAAATGTCCCACGCGACTTGCTTTGGCTCCACCGGGTACTCACAAATTCGGTGGGCCTCCAACCCCGCAAAAGCTTGCATGGAAGCCGAGAGCGCGAGGTGTGATGTAAAGGTGTGATTGACATAAGTGACGCCTTTTGCCACTGCGTAATCAGCGACTGATTTGGAAGGCCCAATACCGCCAATCCTGGCCGAGTCCACTTGGATAAACTTCACGCCGCCGAAGTCAATTAGGTTCATGGCCATGTGCTGAGTGTGTGCTCCTTCGCCACCGGCCAGGCCAACGCGACCTGAGACCCTCGACAGATTTGAATAGGCGCCGAAAGCATGTGCATAGAAGGGCTCCTCGAGCCATGTGGCGTTTGCCTTCTGAAGCGCCGGCAATCTCTTTGCGGCCAAATCGACATCATCGCCCCAAATCTGACCAGCATCAATTAGCAGCTCGGCATCAGTACCAAGTCCTTCTCTTGCAGCTACAACATGCTCGGCATCATCCTCTGGGTTCAGCGTTCCGTAGTTCCCCCACCCAAACTTAACGGCCCGAAAACCTTTCGCTCGAGCGTCGCGGGCCCTATCCAAGGTTGACTGGGGGGTGTCTCCCATCAGCATTGACGCGTAGGGCAGCTTTGGATAGTTCTTTGAATAGCCGAGCATCTGCCAGACCGGTTGCTCTCGCTCCCGTCCAAGCAAATCCCACAGAGCAATCTCAATTCCGGACCAGGTATGTGCTGCTTGCAGTAAGTCCATGCTGTTGCGACCTACTAAGTCGTTGACCCGATAAATGTCAGAAACTGAACGTATCTCCTGACCCAAAACGCTCGCCGATACCGGCTGGCAGACGCCATGAGATCGAGGAGTCACGAAAGCTGCGATCGACGTTAGGGGAGATGCCTCGCATTCTCCCCAGCCGGCGTTGCCGTTTTCATCCAGCACCCTGACCAGTAAGGCGTCTTGACTTCCGTCGGCCTCCAGAGTCACCTCGGGCATTGCTGCGTAGAAGAAGTCAACAGATTCGATTCTCACCCGCAATCTCACTTTCTAGTTTCGTCAGAAGCCCTCATGAGACTTCGAAAGAAATTAAACTTTCCTGAATGATACATGCTTTCATACGATGTTTGTCTCAAAAGGTTATCAATTTGTGGTAATTCCAGACCATTTAGTTTAGAAAGTAAGTTCTACATATGATGTAATGGTTAGGCGGTAGATGTTTCACAAAACGAAGTTGAAGTGCAGCTTTATCGATTTCCACCTCACACAGAAGAATGGAAGGGCAGTCGAAGGCACAGAAGTATTTGGTTAGATCTTGGATCTCCCCAACTACCAACTTCGATTTCACAACTGAATAGTTAGATTCTGGCGGAGATTTACTCACCGCACAGTCAACAAACGAAAGGGTAGACGATGAAAATTAGAAAATGGACCGGGGTGTTGGCAGCATTGGCGCTGACCTCAAGCCTCGCTGCATGTGCCCCCGGAGCGGAAACTCCGAGTGGCGAAACAACCGGAGGAGGAAGCTCTGGAGGAGAGACCGCAACTGAGCGAGAGTTGCTGATCTGGGACACAGGAATCCTGGGCAGGGACATCGAAACTGATGCCTATGCCGATGGTGCGTTTCTCAACCAGATGGCAATTGAGTTTGAAGAAGCAAACCCGGGCGTCACTGTGACTGTGGTGCAGCAGGGAGGAGACATTACCTCTAATGCCGCAGCTTTTCAGGCAGCATCAATTGCGGGAACTGGTCCTGACATCCGCGTCCAGTACGCAGGTGGGCCAACTACCTCATTTGCGGACTTCTTTACCGACCTTGAGCCACTAATCCCGGCTGATGTTCTGGACTCGATGGCAGGTCAGTACGTAAACCGCGAAGGTTTCAATTCCGATGGTCGCCTGCTGGGTATGACTTATGGAGCAGGAAACCTCTTTGTAGTCTTCCAAAATGCCGACGTGCTAACTGAGGCCGGAGTCGACCCAAGCAAGGTTCCAGCTACCTGGGAAGAGCTAATTGCGAACGCTCAGCAAGTTGCGGACAACACTGACAAGAATGGCTTCTACACCGGCAACCTCGAAGGCTATCCCGGTGCTTGGTTCATCAGCGCTATGGTTGGTGGCGAATTGGGAGAGACCGCATTTACCGACATGTACAGCGGCAAAGTTCCGGTTGACCACCCTGCCATGCTGAAGGCCTATGAGGCTTTCGCAGCTTGGGGTGCAGGATCAACAAACAACCCCGATGCTGCTCAGGCATCTGCGGGCGGTACAGGCTTTTACGCCGGTGAGGCTGCCTACTATCTCGTGGGAAGCTGGGAAAACAATGGAATCGTTGAAGCCTTTGGCGAAGACGGTCCAGTCACCTCGTTCTTCATCCCAACACTCGCAGGTGGTCAATACTCAAAGATTGGTGCGGGAGGACCGGAAATTGCCCTCTCAATCACTGAGTACAGCAAGAACAAAGACCTTGCCGCAGAGTTCTTGATTTTCATCGCTCGACCAGAGCACCAGGATCGATTTGTCGAGATCTACCAGACTCAAGGATCGAACCATGTGAATGGAGACCCTGCGATGATCAAGAACCCGCGTCTCAAGGAGCAGTTTGAGCAGTTGGCCGTCTCAACCGACGGAATCACCTTCGCATTTGACAGCGTTATGCCTCAGGCCACTATTGACCTGTTCTATCGCGTGAATGCCGGAGTCTTTAGCGGTGCGATTTCACCCGCGGATGCGGTCGCACAACTTAAGGCGTCGTACGAAACCGAAATGGGTAAGTAGCGACAACTAATGTAGCCATAGGGGCTGGGAGTTATGCTCTCAGCCCCTGTGGCTCCACCGTCTCAAAGGAGAGAAGCAATGCGTAGGTCCAGGCTCATAGGGACACTTGCTGTTCTGCCAGGCTTCTTCATCGTGATTGGCTTCATGGCATTTCCCGTCATGTTTGCGCTCTACATCTCGTTTACAAAAACCAACGGCTTGAGCTTTGAATGGCGCGGGCTCGACAACTACTTTGCAATCTTCTCTGATCCGATTGTTTTTCAAGTATTTCTAACGAACCTCAAGTTCTTGGTTTCCGTTCCGCTCGTCATTCTCATTGGCTTACTCTCTGCGGTTTTACTCTTTGAGGGAATTAGAGGTTGGAAGTTCTTCAGGGTGATTTTCTTCCTTCCGAATGTGCTCTCTGTAGCGGTGATCGGATTGATGTTCAAAAACTTTTTTGGTTTTGATGGGGCGGTAAATCAGCTCCTGGCTGTGTTTGGGGAAGAGCCTCGGCAGTTCTTCATTGACGCGGACTACAGCGTGGCGATCATCATTCTTGCTTTGGTTTGGTCGGGTTTCGGTTTCCAGTCGCTTCTGCTTCTAGCCGGCTTGACTTCAATAAGTCCCTCAGTTTTTGAAGCTGCCGCCCTAGACGGCGCAGGCTGGTGGCGAAGACTCTGGTCAATTACCATTCCGAACATCAGGCGGGTCCTAGGATTCGTATTTATCATCAACATCCTGTACACCTTTTCAGGACTCTTTGGTTTCATTTTTGTTATTACTGCGGGAGGTCCCGGTTATGAGACCACCACCATTGACTATCTGGTGTACCTGAGGGCTTTCTCAAGCAACAACCTTGGCTCAGGAGCGGCTTTGGCCGTAGTTCTGTTCCTCTTCATTGGCCTTCTAACACTCGTCCAAAACAAGGTCTTCAAGCTTCAGAAGGAGGACTAGCATGTCCGAGACTATGAGTAGCCAACTAAGCACCAAGGCCCGTATGCCGATTTTCATCGGCCTGTGCCTGGTTGCTGCGACGATCATTTATCCGCTGTTCTTCATCCTCACCACTTCTTTGAGAACAAACGCAGAGTACAAGGGAGATCCCTTTGGATTGCCGGAAGTTTGGACGCTTGACAACTACATAGTTCTCTGGGAGCAGTACGGGGTAGGCCGAGCTTTCATGAACAGTCTTTATGTTGCAGTGAGTAGTGTTGCGATCATCCTCGTGGTTGCGGCTTTAGCGGGTTATTCGCTTGCCAAACTCCCAGTGTTTGGAGCGAAGTACTTCACTGCTTCTTTCGTTTCGGTCATGCTGATACCGGGGCCCGTCTTGATTATTCCAATTTATCTAGTTCTGGCAAGGCTGGAGCTGGTAGGAAGCTATCAGGGTTTGATTTTGGTTTACGTAGCAACTGGGCTCCCTTTTGCAATCTTTTTTCTGACGCTAACGTTTCGCTCGATTCCTGATGAACTCCTCGAGGCCGCAGAAATTGACGGGGCCGGATTTTTCCGCACCCTTTGGTCGATCGTTGCTCCTATGGGCGCATCCGGCTTAGCAACCCTTGCCGTTCTGCAGTTCTTGGGTGCTTGGAATGAGCTGATATTCGCGCTAATCCTGATTCCAGATGAGCAGCTAAAGCTGTTGACACCTACTCTGGCGTCCATTGGAAGGCGATTTGTGACCGATCAGCCGCTGACCTCAGCAGGACTTCTGATAACAGCAATTGTTCCCCTGCTCTTATTGGCTTTTGCCTCCAAGTACATCATGCAGGGCCTGCAGGTTAGCCTGAACCGCTAGTTACTAAACCATCCATCCGGGTGGAAGGTTGCGTCTATGGGTAGAGAGCGCTGAACTGGCCTTGCCCAGAGAGCTGCGTTTGCTAGAACCTTGCCAATCTCTTTTTGGTGGTAGACCGGATAATCCTGATCCCCTGGTGAGAAGTAAAAAACCTTGCCCAAACCTCTGCGCCAGGTGGCACCCGACCTAAACACCTCACCTCCGGTGAAGCTGGAGATGAAGATTAGCTCGTCGGGGGTTGGAATATCGAAGTACTCTCCGTACATCTCCTGCCGAGGAATCACGATGGGGTCTGGAACCCCCGCTGCGATCGGGTGAGTTGGATTCACGGTCCAAACAACCTCTCGATCCTTTGAGCTTCGCCAGCGCAGTGAGCATGTTGTTCCCATTAGTTTCCTAAAGATTTTTGAATAGTGAGCCGAGTGCAACACGATTAGGCCCATACCTCCCAGAACTGCATCGTAAACACGATTCACTACCTCATCGTCAACTTCTGGGTGGGCTTCGTGCCCCCACCACATCAACACGTCTGTGGCATCTAAAACCTCAGCTGTCAGGCCATGCTCCGGGGTGTCCAGAGTTGCCGTCCTAACCTGCACAGCATCCTGCAGTTCTTCCAGCAGCAGGTTACGAATTGCGCCATGCATTCCATGCGGATAAATGCCAGCAGGGACAGAGCCAAGCTGTGTCTCGTGGCGGTTCTCATTCCAGACCGTAACTCTCAGTGTGCTCAAATCAGCACCTCCTTACCAGCAGCTGCTGAACGGTAGAGCGCGTCGATTACCTGGGTTCGATGCAGAGCAAAGTCCCCCGCGTGAGCCGCAAAATCCCCCGCTAACAAGTGTTCAATAAATTCATTTAGTACCGCGAGGTGACCTTCCCCCGTTGACGAAACCTGCGGCCTCTCAACCACGTGCTCGCCGTCTCGGTCTCTAAAAATGCTGAGAGTATTCTCCGTTTCGTAACGCGGAATGTAAATTCTCACTCCAGCTTCCACGCCCAGAAGTTCGAAGGAGATGTCTTCGTCCTCTACGGCGTGGGAAGCCCAGGTAATCTCTAGGGCAACCGAGGAGCCGTCCTCTAAGCGCAAAATAGCGCTGCAAAGATCCTCAACTTCGAAGCTCCCAGAACCAGCCATTTGCTGGGCTAGATCCATTCCACCGTATCCCGCTCGACCAAGTTCACCGTGCATAACCGCACTAACTGCCACAACTTTTGGCTCGTTCAGCATGTAGAGCAGAGAATCAATCAGGTGAGGTCCCAAGTCAATTGCCGCTCCGCCTCCGGCCAATTTTGCTGACGTAAACCAAGAGGTCAGCCCTGGGATCCCTGCCCTTCGCTTCCAGCTCACTCTGGAGTGATAGACCCGGCCAAGCTCCCCCGATAAAACCAGCTGCCTAGCGATGCCAATGTCTTCTCGCCTGCGATAGTTGAAGGCAACCTCAAGGATGCGGTTGTTGGCCTTGGCAGCAGCCACCATCTCTTGAGCCTGCAGGGCGGTAACAGAAAGTGGCTTTTCGCAAAAGACATGCTTTCCGGCTTCCAGGGCGGCAACCGCGATTGGGTGATGCAGCGCGTTGGGGGTAGCGATACTGATCACATCCAGCTCTGGGTCATGAACTAATTGCTCCCAGTCACTTGCGGTCTTAGTTGCTCCGAATTCGGCCGCAAGTGTCGGAAGCCTGTCGAGCTCTTTGCCCGCTATTGCAACCAGCCTGGTCTTTGGGTGTTTGGCGAAGGCCTTCATGTGCGTGGTGCCGGCATAACCAAGACCAACCACTCCGACTCGGAGCTGGCTATCGCGAGTGCTGTTATCTAACGGGTTTGATTCCATGTGCTTATCTCCCACAATTCGCGGTTAGCTAGATTTAGATTCATCATACTAATACTGACCTTTTTCGGCCCCAAGTATCAGGCTTTTGTTTGAGCAAACTCCTTAATGTATGATGTTACAAACGAAAGACGGATTACCCAATGAACTGTCAACTCAGAGACTCCAAGCAGCAACATGGGGCAATTGAATTAGTTTTCGGCTCCAATGTTATTAGCTCGAGCGTCCCTTTTGAAGCGGAACTTGATGCCAAGCAACTAGACCTGAGCAAGCATGGGATGCTGGCCGTTCAAGGTCTAGCGGTGTCTGCTGAGATCCAACCCCAAGGCCTTTCGCTGAACTGGAGGGCCAACCAAATTGGCACTGGTCCTGTCTGGGAGTTTGAACTCCTGGCTGAAAATATCGGTTCTTCAACTCTCGCTCTAACGCGACTTGACAGCGCGGCTCTGAAGCTCGAGGGCGGTCCCTGGCAAGTCCAATCCTTTGCGTCGGCTTGGGGCGATGAGTTCAGGCCAAACTTGGGAACAACTCGGCACGATAGCTTCTTTGATGTCCGGTCGGGTAGGTCCTCCCACGGCGACAGTCCGGTTGTCTACCTGGTCAGAGAGTCCGATGGATTTACCGTGGTAGTCGCTCCTGCCTGGAGCGGAAACTGGCACATTGACGTCTTTGCTGGCGGTTGGCTCCGAGCTGGAATTTCAACCTGGAATTTTGAGGTGGAGCTGAAACCGGGGAAGCAGCTAACGGCTCCCGGAGTGGTTATTGCCGCTGCTGAGAGTAAGGAGCTTGCTCAGCGGTATCTGCAAGAGGCAATCAGGGACCACTGGTTGGCCAGAACTCCCCACACTGACAAGGCACCGGTGGAATGGAACCACTGGTGGCCCTACGAGGATGTGGAAATTACTGAGGCTGTGGTCCACGACAACTTGGCTCTGGCAGCACAAATGCCGGTGGATGCGATTGTGGTTGATGCCGGCTGGTTTGGTGAATCATCCTTGGATACCAACTGGACTGATCTTCGTGGCGACTGGGAAAGCGTCAATCTCGCAAGATTTCCCTCAGGGCTCGCCGACCTTGGCGAGCGCGTCAGGGCAGCTGGCATGCAACCTGGCATTTGGATGGAAATTGAAGCTGTGGGTGCCAACTCGGAATTGCGAAGATCACTTCCGGAAGCGATGGCTCGAAACGAGAGTGGCGAAAGGCCCGACCCTTCATACCGGGTTGGAACAGTCTCGCTTGATGTAAACGACCCCGGTTTCTTGGGATACGTCTGTCTCGGGTCCGAAGTTGGTTTCAAGCACTGCCTTGACTCAATTTTCAACGTGGTGGGCACGATGGGAGCACGTTGGCTAAAGGTAGATTTCAACATTGACCCGGGGCGTGGCTGCACCAGAACCGATCATGGACACGGGGCTGGTGATGGCTTATTTTGGCACTACCAGGGGCTGTATCGCCTGCTTGATGCGGTTCGCGAGAGATTTCCAGAGTTGCTAATTGAAGCCTGCGCCTCTGGAGGTCTCAGAATTGATCTCGGTCTAGCTCGACACGTGCACTGCTTTTTCCTCAGTGACCCTGATTACACCGAACACCACCTCCAGGTGCTCTGGGGCGCAGCTCACCTGCTACCACCGCTGGCCATTTTGCACTGGCCCTGGTCTTGGTGGCGCAATGGCTACGAGCCAAGCCAATTGGACTGGCAAAAAGTTGACGTCGAAACCTTTGACGTAATGGTTCGAGCAGCAATGGTTCACCGCCTAGGCATTAGCTATCCCCTGCCACTACTTCCAGAGGTTCTTCGGCAGCGACTCACCCATCATCTCAAGGTCTACCAGAAATCTGTCGCACCCCTCATTCAAAGCTCCACGCTGCAGGCATTGACTGAGTCACCCACTCGAGCAGGTGGAGGAGCCAGAGTGCCAGTTTGGCAACTCTCATCTGGAGTTGGAACCCCAGCTGAGGTGCATTTGGTTATGGCGGGTGCGCTGGACAGAGAGGCTGGGCCGGTGCCGTTTGAAGTGAGTCAATTGGATCCGGAAGCAGAGTATTTTGTTACTGACCTAGAGACGGGAAATACCATGGAACTAGTGGGCAGCCTAATTTCTTCGAGTGAGCTTACAGAGCACGTTGGTAACACTCGTTCTTGGATGTGTGAGTTGCGCCTGAAGAGAGTGAAGCTCTGATGTATCAAGATTCTCAGGCCACGCTGGAGCGGCTAGACAGGTTTGTTCGAGACCGAATTGCACCCGCAATTTATCAAGATTGCGTCCCACTTAGTATCTCCGCCTGGCAGGCACCTCGAGAGCCGGTTCCATTTGATGAGGCAGTCAAGCAGCAGTTTGAACCAGTGGAGTTGGGTTGGCGCTTTGGCCGGGCCTGGTCGACTCTCTGGCTGAAAGTCACCGGGACACTTCCGCAGGCCTGGGGCAAAGAGGAACCTGCCGATTTGGCTGCAGAAGTTGTGATTGATTTTGGCTACAACACTTCGCGCTCTGGATTTCAAGCAGAGGCCTTGGCTTATGACACAGATGGCCTTCCCATAAAGGCAATCGCTCCAAAAAACTCTTGGCTGCCGTGGTCCCACTCAAGAACCGAAATATCTTTCTACCTTGAGGTAGCGGCCAACCCAGATGTTGCGGGCGAGTACACATTTGAGCCAACTGAATTTGGAGACTGGGATACCGCCCCCGAAACAGAACTCTACGAGCTCAAGAAGTTACACCTCGCCAGACGAAATAAGCAGGTTTGGGAGCTTTGGCAGGACATCTGGAGCCTTCGGGGCCTAATTGACTCGCTAACCGAAAACAGCACCAGAAAACATAACCTGCTTCGCGCAGTTGAAAACATGCTTGAGGTCATCGACCCGTCCGACATCGCCGGCTCAGCTTTGGCTGCGAGGGAGGCTCTTAGTCAAGTGCTGAGCTCCCCGGCTTCGGCTTCAAGCCACAGGGTGGTTGCCACCGGTCACGCCCACATTGACTCCGCGTGGTTGTGGCCAATCCGGGAAACAGTTCGGAAGTGTGCTCGAACCTTCAGCAACGTGCTAAATCTCATGCAGGACCACCCAGACTTTGTTTTCTCGGCCTCCTCTGCGCAGCATTACAGCTGGATCAAAGACCACTACCCCGCGGTGTTCTCTCAAATCAGGGACCGGGTTGCCTCTGGACAGTGGAAACCAGTGGGAGGGATGTGGGTTGAGTGCGACGGAAATATGCCCGGATCTGAAGCGATGGTGCGCCAGTTTGTGCTTGGACAAAAATTCTTCATGGATAACTTTGGTCTGCACTCAGAGGAGGCATGGCTGCCAGATTCGTTTGGCTACTCCGGCGCTCTGCCGCAAATTGTCGCCCAGTCCGGAATCAGCTCGTTCCTGAGTCAGAAAATGTCGTGGAACCAGGTCAACAAAATGCCGCACCACACGTTTTGGTGGGAGGGAATTGATGGCACCCGGGTGTTTACGCATTTTCCTTCTGCCGATACCTACATTTCAGAACTCTCAGGCCAGGAGCTAGCTCATGCCGAGTCTAATTTTGCCGAAAAGGGCCGCGGCAGCATTTCACTTGTGCCATTTGGTTGGGGTGACGGTGGTGGTGGTCCGACGCGAGAAATGATTGCGGCGGCACATCGCACTGCAAACCTTGAAGGGTCCCCGAAAGTGCAGCTCGGCTCGGCGCAGCAATTCTTTGATGAAGCGGCGAAGGAATACCAGGATGCTCCAGTCTGGCGGGGCGAAATGTACCTTGAGCTTCATCGAGGCGTTCTCACCTCTCAGCATCGGACCAAACGTGGCAATCGGCGAAATGAAGCTCTACTCAGAGAGGCGGAGCTTTGGGCAAGTTATGCGAGCCTGAAGCGAGGAATTAGATACCCAGCAGAGGAACTAAACAAGGTTTGGGAGTCGATCCTGCTGATGCAGTTTCACGACATCCTGCCGGGAACCGCAATCGCCTGGGTGTATAGAGAAGTGGAGCGCGCTCACGCCGAGATCAGCAAAACCCTGACGACGATTATTCAGAATTCGTTGATCTCGCTATCGAATGATCCTGGCAGTAGCGAGTCCTCTCGCACCCTCTATGCCAACGCCCGGCCGAGTCCTCATCAAGGTGTTGAAGCAATGTCCATAGCTACGGTCAGTGCTGAATCAGATTCGGTCGTGGTAAAGCAAGGCGAGGACTTCACTGTCCTTGAGAACAAGTTCCTAAGAGTAAAACTAGATTCAGCTGGCCGAATCTCATCCCTGTTTGATTTCGAAACGCAGCGTGAGTCGATTCACCCCGAAATGCCCGCCAATGAGTTTCAGCTGCATCACGACATTCCAACTAACTGGGACGCCTGGGATGTTGACGTGCACTACCTAAAATCAAAGCGGGTGCTGGACAAGGTAGACAAGCTCACCGTCACACAAGGAGCTTTGGGACAGGCAATCGTAGAGACCCAGCGCACGATTTCCTCCCCTGGACGCCCAAACTCTGTAATTACCCAGCGCATAATCCTGGAGCCTGCGGGACGCGACTTAGGAATCGACATCAGCGTGGATTGGCACGAATCCGAGAAGTTTCTGAAGCTTGCATTCCCCATTGACGTCCACGCCGAAAGGGTCGCCTCGGAGACCCAGTTTGGGCACATCTGGAGACCAACCCACGTCAATACCAGTTGGGACTACGCCAGGTTTGAGACCTGTCAGCACCGCTACCTGTTTGTGGCTGAGCAAGGTTGGGGCATCGCCTTTGCGAATGACTCGACTTACGGCTATGACGCTCAGCGAACCTCAGAGATCAAGGGTGCAACCATAACCAACGTGAGGTTTTCGCTGCTTCGCTCACCCAGATTCCCCGATCCGCGGTCTGATCAGGGTTCACATGAGATGCGCTTCCGAATTAGACCCGGGGCCACGATTCAGGATGCTGTCGAACTGGGCTACCAACTGGCATTTCCAGCCCGCGAGGTAATAGGTAATCAACAGGTCGCGGCTCTGGTGCGATCCGATTCCCCCCAGGTAATTATCGACACCGTGAAGTTGGCCGAGGACCAAAGCAAAGACCTGATAGTCAGAATCTACGAGTCTATTGGTGCTCGAGCGAACTGTCGCATTAGCTTGGCTGGAACTGCTGAACGGATAACTTTGACGAACTTACTCGAACAAGATCTTCCCAACTCGGCACCCACCTCTGGGGCCCTAATCGATCTGGAGTTACGACCCTTCCAGGTAATCACCCTGAGAATTGCAGGACTAAAGCTATGACAACAAACCGGAAACTGGTGCCTCAGCCGCTTGAAAACCTTGACCCGGGCTGGAACACCCTTCCTGCCCGAGCGACAATGAATAGTGATGCTTCGAAATGGGAACTGAACGGAATGTGGCGCTTTAGGTGGCTG
>CAXNHX010000014.1:0-16974 GCA_964202305.1 Aquiluna sp. | reverse complement strand
CGTCTCTACCCAGGCGGCACTGTGCCAGCCGTGGACAAGCTAAACCTCGAGGTCGCCGATGGCGAGTTCTTGGTGCTGGTTGGTCCATCCGGTTGCGGTAAGTCCACCTCGCTGAGAATGCTTGCGGGCCTCGAAGAGGTCAACGAGGGTGGCATCTTTATTGGTGACCGTGAAGTCACCGATGTGCCACCAAAAGACCGCGACATCGCAATGGTCTTCCAGAACTACGCTCTCTACCCACACATGACCGTGGCAGAGAACATGGGCTTCGCCCTAAAGATTGCTGGCGTCTCAAAGGAAGAGCGCGCAGAGCGTGTGCTTGAGGCCGCCAAGCTACTAGACCTAGAGCCATACCTAAACCGCAAGCCAAAGGCGCTCTCCGGTGGTCAGCGCCAGCGCGTGGCCATGGGTCGCGCGATTGTGCGCAAGCCACAGGTATTCCTCATGGATGAGCCACTATCCAACCTGGATGCCAAGCTTCGTGTTCAGACCAGAACTCAGATTGCATCGCTGCAGCGCAGACTCGGTGTAACCACCGTTTACGTAACCCACGACCAGGTTGAGGCCATGACCATGGGTGACCGCGTAGCGGTGCTCAAGGACGGCATCCTGCAGCAGGTTGACACTCCAAGAAACCTCTACGACACCCCACAGAACGTATTCGTTGCTGGCTTCATCGGCTCCCCCGCGATGAACCTCGTGCAGCTTGCAATCGTTGATGGTGGCGTGCAGTTTGGTGACGCAGTGCTTCCAATCTCACGCGAGATCTTGGCCAAGTCCTCCGGCAACAAGGTGACTGTTGGTATTCGCCCAGAGAAGCTAACTGTCTCAGAGCACGGACTAGTAGTTGACGTCGACGTAGTTGAGGAGCTTGGCTCCGATGGCTACCTGTACGGCCGTGCGCAGCTGGACGGCTCCGAGCAGAACATGGTGGTTCGCGTTGACGCAATCAACCACCCGAAGGCTGGCGACAAGATTCACCTGATCGCTGACCCAGATTCTGTTCACCTGTTTGATGTGGAGAGTGGTGCTCGCCTGAACTAGGCGATACATGCCTCAACAACTAAGTATTACGGCTGCCACGGCAGAACCAGCACTTCTGGATCTGCCGTGGCATTTGCCGTTGGAGGACTGGCCCAGCGAGAACATTGCGGCTCTGCCAAAAGGGCTTTCTCGTCACACGGTTCGCTTTGCTCACCTGAACGATCACGTCATAGCGATTAAGGAAACTCTCTTTGATCTTGCAAAGCGTGAGTACGAGATGCTTCGCAAACTCGAGAAGCTCGACGTGCCGTGCGTTGAGCCATTTGCCATCATCAATAACCGCACCGACGCCGACGGCAATGAGTTACCCGCGGTGCTAATCACCCGGCACCTGAAGTTCTCGCTGCCATATCGTGCGATGTGGTCGCAGGGCCTAAGGGACCAAACTGCAAAGAGATTGGTTGATGCCCTCGCCCTTTTGATGGTGAGGCTTCACCTGATTGGTTTCTTCTGGGGAGACGTCTCGCTGTCAAACACTCTCTTCAGACGCGATGCGGGCAAGTTTGCCGCTTATCTCGTGGATGCCGAAACCGGTCAACTCTATGACTCGAGGCTCTCAAATGGTCAGCGCGAGAACGACCTGGAGATTGCGCGAGTGAACATTGCTGGAGAGCTCATGGATCTATTGGCATCGGGCAAGGCCAGTGAGATCGACCCAAACCAAATCAGCCAGCGCATCGTGGACAAGTATCACGAGCTTTGGAAGGAACTCACCGCTATCGAAGTCTTCGACGTTGCAGAGAAGTGGCGCATTTCAAGAAGGGTTCAAAAGCTCAATGACCTTGGCTTTGACATTGAAGAGCTCTCGATTGTGAAGGACGAGGCTGGTCAAACGGTAAAGATTCAGCCCAAGGTGGTGGATGCCGGTCACCACGCCCGCAGGCTATTGCTTCTCACAGGCTTGGATGTCGAAGAAAACCAGGCTCGCAGACTTCTAAACGACATTGACCAATTCAAGCTTTCCCACGCCAGGCCAGGAGCCGACGAAGAGGTGCTGGCTCATCAGTGGCTGTCCGAGGTTTTTGAGCCGGTGGTGGGGGCAGTGCCCACCGAATACACCGGCAGGCTAGAGCCCGCCGAGCTCTTTCACGAGGTTCTCGAGCACCGCTGGTACATGTCAGAAAAGCAGGGTGGTGATGTCGAACTCATTGCTGCGGTGCGCTCCTACGTCTCAGATATCCTTGCCAACCGCAGGGATGAAGAAGCCCTGATCGGCGCCATCACGACAGACTCGATCTCACTCGCGCAACCGGTGCCAACCGGCCTCATCGTCGTCGCGGACGACGATGAAGAGGGCGACTGGCGCGATAAGGTCTAGCCGCGAAGGCTGGAGATTTGATAGAGCGCAACGCTGGCGGCAATACCTGCGTTGAGAGACTCGGTGGTTTGGCTAATTGGAATCGAAATAATCTGATCGCAGTTTTCCTGCACCAGCCTCGATAGACCCTTGCCCTCTGAACCCACAACCACCAGAAGTGGCTTGTCGAAGAGCTCGAAGCTTGGCAGCATCACGTCACCCTCGGCGTCCAGGCCAACTACGAAGACTCCTCTGCGCTGGTACTCCTTGATTGCTTGGTTCAGGTTCGAGGCTAGAGCGACGGGAACCCTCGCCGCAGCTCCAGCGCTGGTCTTCCAGGCGGCAGCGGTGACACCGACACTGCGACGCTGAGGCAGAAGAACTCCGTGACCACCAAAGGCGGCAACAGAACGAATGATTGCGCCTAAGTTTCGAGGATCGGTAATTCCGTCGAGGGCAACCAGCAGCGGCAGTGCCGACTGCGATAGCGCTCGGTCCAGCAGTTCGCTCGGATCCTTGTATTGGTAGGGAGGAACCGCCAGTGCGATGCCCTGATGGACACTGTCGCCACCAGTCATGCGGTCAACCTCAGCTCGAGTGACCTCGTTGACGGGAATGCCGCGACCATTGGCGATTGCGATCGACTCTTTGACCCTGTCGTCAAAGTCAATGCGCTGCGCTAGGAACAAAGCGGTAGCGGGAACCTTTGCACGCAAAGCTTCAATCACCGAGTTGCGACCGGAGAGAACCTCACCGGTTACGGCCTTGGCGCCCCTAGTCTTTCCAGCAACAAACTGGCCCTTCTTGACGCCGGTCTTAGGCGCGGGGGCTTCCTTCTGGGAGCGATATGACTTGTGATATGGGCGGTCTTCAGCCTTGGGGGTGGGGCCCCTACCCTCGAGAGACTTGCGACCGTGGCCACCGGTTCCCTTTTGGGGTCCCTTTTTTCCCTTGGCCGCTCCGGGCCTACCTAGTTTTGCCATTAGTCAATACTCCAATGTGTTCCACTCGGATTGTCCGAGAGTTCTATTCCCTTAGCCTTTAGCTGATCTCTAATCTGATCAGCCCTGGCGAAGTCCTTTTGTTCCCTTGCCAGATTGCGCTCTTGAATGAGCAATTCGATTTCGGCATCGAGAACCTGTGCTGTCTTTTTATTCACCCACTGCTCAGGTGCAAGGCCAAGCACAAAGAGCATACTGACAACTTTGTCGCGGACTGCGCCAGCGGCAGCAAGCTCTGTGGCATCGAGCAAGGTGTTGCCCTCGCGCACGCTGTCGTGCAGAATCGCGAGCGCCGCCGGAATGTTCAGATCCTCGTTCATTTGCTGAGTGAAGTTAGAAGGTAACTCTGCATTCTGGGCAGGGGTCGCTATCGCCCGCTCTGCTCTGGTCAAAAACCCGTTGATTCTCTCAAGCGCGGTAGCTGCCTCTTGCAAAGCCCCCGGTTGGTAGTCGAGCACGGAGCGGTAATGGGCGGTGAGCAGGTAGTAACGCACAGCCTCAGGCGAGGCTGCCGCAAGCAAGTCCTTTGAAGTGACCGAATTCCCCAGTGACTTAGACATTTTTTGGCCGTTGATGCTCACCAGTCCGTTGTGTACCCAGTTGTTGGCAAACCTTGCGCCCGCGGCCCTGGACTGAGCAAGTTCGTTCTCGTGATGCGGGAACCGCAGGTCTAATCCCCCACCGTGGATATCAAAGTTCTCTCCGAGATAGTGCTCACTCATTGCGGAGCACTCGATGTGCCAGCCAGGTCTTCCTCTGCCAAATGGTGAATCCCAGCTTGCGCTCTTAGGCTCGGAGTCTTTGGCTGCCTTCCAAAGGGCAAAGTCCTGCGGGTTTCTCTTCTTGGGCGAGGATGTCTCCCCCTCCATGTCCGCTGGCTTTTGATTCGTTAGCTCGCCATAGTCACTCCAAGACTGGGTGTCGAAGTAGACATCGGCAGAACCATCGAAAGCTGGATAGGCATGGCCGCGCTCAATCAGCTTCTCAATGAGTTCAATCATCTGAGGGATATGGGCCGTGGCACGTGGCTCTATCGCTGGGTCTTCAATCCCAATAGCTCGGTAGTCAGCTCTAAACAGTTCCTCGTTGTCTTCAGCGAGCTGCTTCCATGGCACACCAAGTTGCTCAGCCTTTTCTAAGACCTTGTCATCGATGTCGGTGACATTTCGAACCAGGGTGGTTTCAAAACCTTGCGACCTAGCCCAACGTGATACGAGATCGTAAACCAGCGCCGAGCGCAGGTGGCCAATGTGAGGCTCTGACTGCACCGTAGGGCCACAAACATAAATCGAGAGCTTTCCTTGTTGAATCGGCTCGATCAGCCTGATACCCCCGGAGCGGGTGTCGAAGAGCTTCATAGGGGAAAGCCTAACCAGCCACTCGGAGCAGAGCCGTTGCGACAGCCGCCACGCCCTTTGAATCAGCAAGGAAGCCAAGGCCATCGGTGGTGGTGGCAAGGACAGAAACCGGAGCCCCCACCAAGGCACTGAGGCGCTGCTGGAGTTCGAGCCTTCTTGGCCCAACCTTTGGCTTGTCCCCCACGATCTGCACCGAAACATTCACCGGGATCAATCCTGCAGCCGCAATCAACCGCAGAGTTTCAGCTATAAACAGCTCGCCGCTGGCACCCTTGAACTCCGGGCGATCAACACCAAAGTTGGTTCCGATGTCTCCCAGCCCCGCGGCCGAGAGCAGGGCATCAACAATTGCGTGTGCAACCGAGTCACCATCGGAGTGCCCCTCAAGCTTGGGTAGCTCTGGCCAAATCAAACATCCGAGCACCAGCTCACCCTGGCTGGCAAACTGATGCGCATCGACACCCACCCCGGTGCGGTGCTCCCCAAACATCGCGTTGGCGCGATCTAGATCAGCCTGAGTGGTTACTTTGAATGAGCGCTCATCACCTGGCACCACCATGGTTTTGTGACCCAGCGACTCGAGCAGTCCGGCCTCATCTGTGAAGTCCGCGCTGGCTTCTCGCAGCGCAGCCCTCAGTTCGGCAACTCGGAATCCCTGCGGGGTTTGAACTCCACGCAATTCAGAGCGATCAAGCGTTACCTCAACCCAATCTCCAGCTACTCGCTTCACGGTGTCGGCGAGGTTGATGGCAGGAACAACGCTCACGGCATTACCGAGAGCGGAGTGGACAAGATCGAAGACTTGCTTGGGAGCAAAGGCACGTGCCGCATCGTGAACTAGCACCAGGTCGGTCGTGACCTTAGCCAAGCCGTTTTGCACGGACTGCTGGCGAGTCTCGCCACCGGCCAACACCGTAAAGTCGGCGAAGTGTGCTGAAGTGATTGCCTCAAATTCGGAGAGCAACTCTTGAGGTGCAACGACGACAAGCTGGTCAGGCTTGAACTCAGAAATGACTTCCAGGGAATGTTCTAAAAGGCTCTTGCTACCAACACGGACTGCGGCTTTGGGTTGGTTGGCCCCCAGCCTGGTCCCTTTTCCGGCGGAGACCAGCACCACCGCAACGGTCATGTTGCTAGCTAGCCAATACCTTGTCGAGTTCGGCCGAAGCCTTCTCCTCGTCAACCTTGCGAGCTAGTGCAAGTTCGGAAATTAAAATCTGCCTTGCCTTTGCCAGCATGCGCTTCTCACCGGCGGAAAGGCCGCGGTCCTGATCTCTGCGCCATAGGTCGCGCACGACTTCAGAGACCTTGACGACATCTCCTGAGGCAAGCTTCTCAAGGTTTGCTTTGTAGCGACGTGACCAGTTGGTTGGTTCTTCAACGAACTCAGCGCGCAGCACGTCAAAGACCTGCTTGACACCCTTTTTGTCGATAACGTCGCGAACGCCGACCATCTCTACGTTTGCCGCAGGAACCTGAATGATTAGGTCACCCTGAGCGACCTTGAGCTTCAAATATGTCTGAGTTTCACCGCGAATTGTCTTCTTCGACACCTCGATAATCTCTGCTGCACCGTGGTGGGGATAAACGACTGTTTCGCCAACTTCAAACTTCATGCGCTTCTTTCGGCCTCAAAACCTCGATTTTACCACAGTTTGCGCTATTTCCCTAGGTTAGAATTAGGTGAGTATGGCCCCTGGAGGACCCTTGAAAAACCGCAAGTTAGCTACTATCGCTGCGACCCTGATAACCCTTCTGGTTCTCTCTGGTTGCTCACTCTCTCGCGAGATTGAGTCACTGCGCCCATACGCCCCTTCCGATGGCGTTCAGTCTGAGATTGGTGAACTGAAGACCCGCAACCTGATGTTTGTTCGCAACGAGGCTGGCCGCGCGATTCTGATTGGCACCTTCGTGAATTCCTCCCAGAACGAGCTGATGGCCTCAATCGAGACCAACGATGCTGCCGGTGACACCGTGCGCTTTGACTTCTCAATCGAACCGGGCGGAGTTTTTGACCTCGGATACAACGGCAACCCCGGCATCGTGCTGGATGTGAGCGAAATTGCAGGTTCGATGCGCAACGTTTTCATCAGTGCGGGTGGCGACCCTGAAGGCAAGCTCGTTCCCGTCCTAGATGGCACTCTCGAGGAGTACCGTCCCTTTGCTGAGGCGCTGGACTAAACCTCGAACTTATAACCCAAGCCGCGAACCGTCATTAGGTGACGAGGTCGGGATGGGTCATCCTCAATCTTTGAGCGAATGCGCTTCACGTGCACATCCAAAGTCTTGGTGTCGCCGAAGTAGTTGGAACCCCAGACTCGATCAATAATCTGACCGCGAGTCAAAACCCTATTCACGTTCTCGAGCAAGAGCTCGAGGAGCTCAAACTCTTTCAGCGGCATCTGAATCTTCTCACCATTGACAGTGACCAGGTGGCGCTCAATATCCATGACTACCGACCCAGCCTTGAGCACTCCAGACTCGTGCGCCACGGGCTCGCTGCCTCGGCGGAGCACTGCCTTCATGCGAGCTAGTAGCTCTCTGGTTGAGTAGGGCTTGGTCACGTAGTCATCGGCACCAATCTCAAGACCCACGACCTTGTCAATCTCCGTGTCCTTGGCGGTGACCATGATGATTGGCACCTGACTTTCTGCCCTGATTGCCCGGCAAACCTCATTACCCGATAGCCCGGGAAGCATTAGGTCGAGCAGGATTAGATCTGCACCAAGTTTCTGAAAGCTCTCGATTGCAGCGTTTCCGTCCTCGGCCTCGATGACGTCATAGCCCTCCTTCTGCAAGAGGTAAACCAGCGGTTCACGCAGGTTGCGCTCATCCTCTACTACCAGCACTCGAGTCATTTATGCCCCCTGGGTATCAATCGGTAATCTCAGGGTGAAGGTAGATCCCACACCCGCTTTCGAAAAGACCTTTACTTCTCCGCGGTGATTAGCGGCGGCGTGCTTCACAATCGAGAGTCCGAGACCGGTTCCACCGGTCTCGCGTGACCTTGATGGATCAACGCGATAGAAGCGCTCGAAGATGCGTTCTTGCTCAGACTCGGGAATACCAATTCCTGAATCGGTAACCGCAATCTCAGCAACCGAGTCAATTACTCTCAATCCGACTCCCACTTGCGAGTGCTGCTCGGAGTAGACGATTGCGTTCTCGATCAAGTTGCGGACCGCCGTCACCAACATCTCATAGTCGGCGATCATCACCACTCCCGGTGAAGCGCTGGCCGCGAGTTTGATGCTGTGCTGCTCGGCGAGTAATTGATTTCGCTCAACCGCGTCGGCGATTACCCTTGCGAGATCTACCTCCGAGGAAGTCTCCGATAGCTTCGCCCCCTGAACCCTGGAGAGCTGAATCAGTTCCTGCACCAGGTTGGCAAGACGCATGGATTCTTTCTGGAGAGACTCGGCAAACTTTTCGACCATTTCGGGGTCATCGGTTGCTCCGGCAATGGCCTCTGCCAACAAGCCGATAGCTCCAATCGGGGTCTTGAGCTCGTGCGAAACGTTTGCAACAAAATCGCGACGCGTCTCCTCTAACTTTCTAGATTCAGTGCGGTCGTCAACCAGGAGCATGACGTAGCGCTCGCCGAAGCGAGCGGCACGGGCATGCACGAAGACTTGGTCCTTCCGAAGACCAGTCTCGAGCAGAACGTCTTCCTGCACTGCACCGGACGCAGCCTTCGCCCTCTCCGCCAAGTTGACTAAAGCCGCGTGAATGAGTCGACGGTTTTGCACCAAACCAAACTGAATCGCACCGGGCGAGGCGCGGACAACATTATTGTTTTGGTCGAGGACCACACCTGCGGTGGCAATTACATCCACCACTTGGGCGGCAACAATTTCAAACGCGTCAAACTCGGACTCTGCGGTCTTGTCCGCGCGCCTGGCTCCAATAAAGCCCATAAGTCCTCGAAAAGTCATCGGTTCATAAGGTTAACAAACTCTTATGCCTTCAGGTTAGGTGTAAATTGGGGATGGACACGCTTGGTTTGTTGCTGATTCGTCTGTTATTCAGCTGAAATTCGCTTAGTGCTGTCACCTTTAGGCACCAAACAGGAGGAACGAATCAAATGAGAGCAGTATTCCAGCAGGAACTCCTAGAAGTTCAGTCGAGACTCGTGAGCTTGGCTAACGACGCAAAACTCATCATGGAAAAGGCTTCGAAGGCCTTCCTAACCTCCGATGTCGCTCTCGCCGACGAAGCCCTGGCTCTAACAGATGCGAACGAAAGCCGCGCGCTCGATCTCGATGAGCTGGTTATTAAGGTCCTAGCCACCCAGTCTCCAGTTGCGAAGGATCTTCGTATCTTGGTCTCTGCTCTGCGTATGAGCGCCTCGCTAGAGCGAATGGGTTCACTTGCCTCCCACATCGCCGCAATCGCCCGCTACCGCTACCCCGGAAGCGCGGTGCCAAGCAGTCTGCGACCAACCTTTGAGGAGATGGCTCGAATCGACATCGAGCTAGCCGGCAAGGCGGTAAACCTGCTGCAGAACACCGACCTGGATCTAGCTCGAGAGATTCAGGCTCGCGATGAGGCTGTGGACATGCTGCACCGCAAGGTGTTCGATGTGGTGCTTGCTGCAGACTGGTCCGAGAACGCAATGTTCACGGTTGATGTGACTCTGGCCTCTCGCTACTTCGAGCGTTTTGCAGACCACGTGGTTGACATTTCCTCCAAGGTCAGCTTCTTGCAGACCGGCGAGTGGCAGGACCCGAGCTAGTTCTTTCCTTGATTCGCAACCGCGGCTGCTCCAGCTGCGGCGGCCTCTGGGTCTAGGTATTCTCCGCCAGCAATTATCGGCTTGAAGTTTGCATCCAGCTTGTAATGCAGTGGGATGCCGGTAGGGATGTTCAGCTCTGCGATTTCATCATCAGATATGCCATCCAGGTGCTTCACCAAAGCGCGCAGCGAATTGCCATGAGCTGTGACCAAGACCGTCTTGCCCTCTTCCAAGGACTTCACGATGTCGCTGTGCCAGTAAGGCAGCATTCGAACTAGGACATCCTTGAGGCACTCGGTCCTCGGCAGCGCCTCGCCCAGTGAGGCATAGCGCTCGTCGTGGGCCTGGGAGAACTGGTTGTCGTCTTCGATTGGTGGTGGAGGCACGTCATAGCTGCGACGCCAGGTTTGGAATAGCTCTGGGCCATACTTGGCTAGCGTCTCGGCCTTGTCTAGGCCCTGCAAAGATCCGTAGTGCCGCTCGTTCAGCCTCCAAGAGCGCTTGACCTCGATCCAGCCACGACCCATTTCATTAAGGGCTAGATGAGCGGTGTTGATTGCTCGCCTAAGCACCGAGGTGTAAAGGATGTCTGGCTTCAATCCGGAGGCTGAGAGTAGCTCTCCTGCTCGCTTGGCCTCGGCAGTTCCCTGCTCGGTGAGGTCAACATCGACCCATCCAGTGAAGAGGTTTTTCTGGTTCCACTCGGAGTTACCGTGGCGCAAAAGGATGAGGTTGTAGGTCATAACCCGAAAGTTTAGCTAACGCTTGGAGGAGAGCTTGAAGGCACTCGGTCTCGGGAGGTTTGCAGCCTTCCCGGCATCGTGAGGAACCAGCATGGTCTGCGTGGCAGCGATCACAGACTCACCAGATTGAACCTGGAGGTCTAAGTAAGGGGTGTTCCTGTTCAGGAGCGCCAGTGCGATCGAGCCCTCGTCAAAGTGCAGTCCCGCAGCAACCACCTTGCCAACCGGCTTGCCCTGATAGCTGACCTCGTCTCCAGGGTTGGCGATCATGTCGCCCTGCTCAAGGTTCAAAATGGCGAGTCGCCTTGGAGGGTGACCGAGGTTGTGAACCTTCGACACTGTTTCCTGACCGCGATAGCAACCCTTGGATAGGTGGACCGCGGAGTTCAACCAGTCAAATTCGTGCGGCAAGCTGCGCTCGTCCAGATCCGAGACCTCTGGCCTGCCCGCAGCGATTCGAAGAGAGTGGTAAGCCATCAAGCCGGCCTTTTCAAGATCGGGGGCGTCTGCGCTAACCAGTTCATTCCAACCAAACTCAAATCTTGAGGGGTTGTAGCTCACCGAGGCCGGGTTGTTGTCAGACCAAGGATCTTTCCAAGTCGGTCCATGGGCACTTAGGTCTGCAAAACTTCCGAAGCAGTGGAGGTCATCGCGATTGCGAACCTCGACCTTTGACCGAAAGCGCATTTTTGTTAGCCAGTCTGTGAGGGCTGCGCTTTTGTCTTTGTGAACAAGAACGAGCGCACCGGTCTCGGTTATGATGAGCTTCAATTGCTGTTCGATGTGACCATTTGGAGTCAGCAGTAGCGACTCTGCGGAGTCTCCGGGGCTCAGGTTCAAAATGTTCTGACTGGTCAGCGAGTGCAGCCAGCTGAGAGTGTCGGGGCCTTCTATTTCGAGAACGACTTGATCGCTTCTTTGGACATAGGCCTTTTGCTCCAGCAGCTTGCGCTGCTCCAGGAGCGGGTTTCCAAAGTGCTCAGTCGACAATCTTTTCCAATCTTGCAGAGGCGTGGGACTTTAGGGGCGAGCCAACGGCTGACATGTCCCAGGCCCAGAGCAGGGCCCCCTCTACAAGACCTAGAACTCGCTGAGCGGATGTGTATTCCTTGGCGTTTGGTGATCTTAAGACCGCATCTGTAGCTATGTCGATGCGCGCTCCTTTGATTTGTCCAAAGTAGAGCTCAGCGATACCACTTGGCTGGATAATCAGCGCCTCGATGTCAAAGCCCCCAGCAGTATTGCGCCAAAGTTCAAGATCCTCGCGAACGGTTATGGCCGGCACCCCGGTTCCGGGAAGTAAGCCAGGTCCCGAGTCTCCCTCGTTGGAAGGCCTGGAGAGCATCCAGAAACCCTTTTCGCTGGCTATGAGTTTCCCTTGGGCATCCTGAGCGGTGGCCTCAAAGTCCAACTTGCCATTGCTCATGGGTCTAAAGCTCACCGTTTGAAAGAACTCACTCTCGGTGGCAGGTTTCTCGCCAACGGGGTAGCTAACGATTCCGGATCCGCGCCACTGACCAAGAAGGAAAGTGAAGGGAGTTAGCTCAATCGGCAAATCGTCAGGGATGACGAACAAACTAGCGCTGGCCCTTGAACAACTTGTAGAGCACTAGGACGGAGATTCCGCCTATTGCCAAAACGGCCAGGATTAGCAGGCCAATAAAGAACAGTTCGATCGCCAAAAGCATAAGTAAATCCTAACCTGCGAAGCTAACGAGAGTGAGGGTACCAAGAATCGCCATGGTCCCTGCGGAGACATAGACCTGCTGACGGATTGTGTCCTTAGCCTTTGCCGAGATCAGGTGTTCGATGCTCACCAGGGCAATAGCTGAGGCCGCGATTGCGGCGAAGACGGTGTAAAGCGCATCGCCTGAAAGATTAACCAAAGCCAGAAGCCCAAAGACCAGGGTTGCCGCCCAAATCACCGCTATCTGAAGCCATTGCTTGCTCACACCTAAACTTTAGCGACCAAGCGCTCGCGCACTATCATTTCACTAGGCGGAAGGGCAATCATGGCTGTGTTGTTATGCATCTCCGCAGAGCGCCTGAACCCCCTGCCTCCCCTCGAAATTCTGGGTCACCAGATCACGATTATTGGGTTTGACCCCCAAGAACTCTCCGAAGCACCCCGTCATGATCTGGTGGTTCTCGACGCTAGGCAGAATGTCCTCGGCGCAAAGAGCGTTGGGCGCATTATTGCCGCTGCCCAGTGGCAGAAACCATTGCTATTGGTTGTAACGGATAACGTTCTTGCCGCGGTAAACCCGGAGTGGGGGGCGAGCGACTTCATTTTGGATAGCGCTTCACTTGCCGAAGTTGACGTGCGGGTGAGGCTGCTACTGGCTGGCAAACAGGAGTCCAAAGTTCAAGCCAAGCCAGAGACCGGCCTGATAATTGATCTTGATAGCTTCAGCGCCAAAATCGGGGGAAGATCGCTGGATCTCACTTTCAAGGAGTTTGAACTCCTTCGCTACCTCAACGAGAATCCCGGCCGAGTGTTCTCTAGGGAGCAGCTCCTTAGTGAGGTTTGGGGCTATGACTACTTTGGTGGCACTCGAACAGTCGATGTGCACATCCGGCGCCTGAGGGCAAAGCTAGGCGAGCACGAATCCATAATTGGCACAGTTCGCAACGTCGGCTATCGCCTCGAAGCCCACCAGATCGCGCAATAAAGTTCACCCACAGGTAACCCTTAAGTGGAATGATTGAGCCCATGTCAGAAGAGACTCAGGTTATTTTCCTGCCCGCAACGCAACCTGATCTGCCAATGGACAGGTTCCTTGATCGCGAGCTGAGCTGGCTGGACTTCAACCAGCGCGTTCTCGAGCTTGCCGAGGACTCTTCGCTACCTCTGCTTGAGCGCGTGAACTTCCTGAGCATCTTTGCCTCCAACTTGGATGAGTTTTTCATGGTGAGAGTCGCTTCGCTCAAGCGAAGAATCGCCACTGGGATAGCCACTCAGTCGGCTTCAGGCCTTTCACCTCAAGAGGTGCTGGGCAAGATTTCAGAACGAACCCGCGACCTTCAAGAGCGCCATGCCAACTTATTTGCGGGCAGCGTATCAAGTGAGCTTGCCTCGAATGGCATTGAGACTGTGCACTGGGGCAAACTCAACGAGCATGAGAAGGCAAGCCTTCGGGACTACTTTTTGAATCAGGTCTTCCCAGTGCTAACACCACTTGCTGTCGACCCGGCCCACCCGTTCCCGTACATCTCTGGGCTGTCCCTAAACCTCGCAGTGGTGCTTAGAAACCCCAAGACCGGAGGCCAGCACTTTGCTCGCGTGAAAGTGCCACCGCTGCTTCCTCGTTTTGTCGAGGTGCCAGGAGAGGGAAATCGATTTGTGCCCCTTGAAGTTGTAATGGGCGAGTTTATGAGTGACCTATTCCCTGGAATGGAGGTCCTTCAGCACCACACATTCCGAGTCACCCGAAACGAGGACCTCGAGGTAGATGAGGACGAAGGAGAGAACCTCCTGGTTCAGCTTGAG
Source organism: Aquiluna sp. (assembly GCA_964202305.1). Lineage (GTDB taxonomy): Bacteria > Actinomycetota > Actinomycetes > Actinomycetales > Microbacteriaceae > Aquiluna. The sequence continues at coordinate 3,306 of CAXNHX010000014.1, read as the reverse complement.
AAAGAGCTCCTGAGAAGAAGATTCGGGCCCCCGGTTCGACTTGAGGTTGCTGAAGATATCGACCCCCAGGTTTTGGAACTTTTGCAGCGGGAACTTAGCGTCAAGGACTACGACGTCTTCCACCTGCCTGAGCCACTCGACCTAAGAAGCCTCAGTGCGATAGCTTTCTTGCCAATACCCGAGCTGCACTTCGAACCGCACGCAATCACGACCAACCGCTACCTTGCCTCTGATGAGGACGATGCTGCTGACATTTTTGCCTCGCTGCGCGAGCGTGAGGTCCTGGTTCATCACCCCTACGAGTCCTTTGCGACTAGCGTCCAGGCCTTCCTAGAGCAGGCTGCTGCTGACCCACAAGTTCTAGCTATCAAGCAAACCCTGTACCGCACCTCTGGTGACTCCCCCATTGTTGACGCCCTGATCGATGCTGCCGAGGCAGGCAAGCAGGTCTTGGCACTGGTCGAAATCAAGGCCCGCTTCGATGAGCAGAACAACATTGGTTGGGCTAGAAAGCTTGAGGCTGCCGGTGTTCACGTGGTCTATGGCCTGGTGGGATTAAAGACTCACTGCAAGCTCTCGCTGGTTATCCGCCAAGAGGGTTCTCAACTGAAGCGCTACTGCCACGTTGGCACCGGAAACTACAACCCAAAGACTGCTCGCTACTACGAGGACCTTGGGCTTCTCACTGCGCGCGACAGCGTTGGTGAGGACCTCACCCAGCTCTTCAACCAGCTCTCTGGCTACGCTTCCGAGCCGCAGTTCAAATCCCTTCTCACCTCACCCGTTGGCGTTCGCGAAGGCCTGACTCTCCGAATCAGGCGTGAAGTGGAACACCAGCTTGCAGGTAGGGCAGCGAGAATTCGATTCAAGCTCAACTCACTCGTGGACGAGCAGATTATTGACGAACTCTATTTCGCCTCGATGGCTGGGGTGCAAATCGACATTTTGGTCAGGGGTATGTGTGCTCTCAAGCCCGGTGTTCCAGGGCTCTCCGAGAACATCAAGGTCCGCTCGATTCTCGGTCGCTATCTAGAACACAGTCGCGTCTTCTCCTTCGCAAATGGCGGTGATCCCGATGTTTACATCGGGTCGGCAGACATGATGCACCGAAACCTTGACAGGCGAGTTGAGGCTCTGGTGAAGATCACCCAGACCGACCACCTCAAAGAGCTTCATGAGCTTCTCGAGCTTGCAATGAGTGCCCAGGTCTCAGTCTGGGAGCTGGATTCCTCGGGAGTTTGGTCTAGGGAAACGCTTTCCCCCTCAGGTGAGAAGCTGCTAGACATGCAAGACGAGCTAATGGCTCGGACCCTGAAGAAAAAGCGGAGTAGGTAGTGACAGTATTCGCAGCCGGAGTAGTTTGCTGGCGTGAAGTGGATGGAGAGATTCTGTTCGCACTGGTTCACAGGGAGAAATACAACGATTGGGGCTTTGCCAAGGGCAAGCAGGATCCAGGGGAAGAGCTTTGTGTTACCGCTGTTCGAGAGGCGAAGGAAGAGCTCGGGCTCACTCTGACTCTTGGTCGCAAGATCTCAACGATTCACTACGAGCTGGGTAACGGCGAGGATAAAGAAGTCCACTACTGGGCAGCAAAAGTCTCGGATAAGTCATTCCGGCGCTCCTCGTTTGTGCCGAACGAAGAGATTTCCCGGGTTGAATGGCATAACTCGAAAACCGTTCTAAAACTGTTGAGCTACGCACATGACAAGGCTCTGTTGAAGGAAGTACTGGAGCTTGCAAAGGAGGGGGAGCTAGAAACCCGAGCTCTCATTGTCCTTCGCCATGCCAAGGCCACCCCGCGCTCAGATTGGTCCAAGGGAGAAAAAACCAGACCCCTTCTACCCAAAGGCGTGGTTCAGGCGGAGCAGCTAGTTCCCCAACTGGCCTGCTACGGGCCGAAGACCCTAATCACCAGTCCCTGGCGGCGCTGCAAGGACACTGTCCTTCCCTACGCCAAAGCCTCTAAACGTCGATTGCTCGAGCGATCTCAGCTGAGTGAATATTCGGCCGAAAAGAATCCAAAGAAAGCCAAGCGTCTCATTGAGGACATCTTCGAAGGCTCGGACTCAACGCTTATTTGCACACATCGCCCGGCACTTCCAAAGGTGCTGGACGCAATTGCGCAATTTGCAAGAGTTGATCTCAAGCCGGTCATTGCAGAGGCTGCAACGTTAGACCCCGGAGCGTTTATCGTCATTCGGATGAGCACCGATAAAAAGCCACGCGTGGTCTCGATTGAGAGAGTGAGCAGCAATTTACAAGAGGTTCAAATTGGAGATAACTCCGCAGCATCATATGCGAGAGCTAATTCAGCGTAAATACCTGAAACAAAATCCATGAGTTTGAGGTTGGCCATCCCATGATCAAAACGGTAACTGGCGACTTATCGACACTCCTCGACGCGGGTGGCAATCCAGCAAGAGTTCTGGTTACAGGTGCGACCGGCTATATCGGTGGCCGATTGATCCGAGAATTGCTCTCCCATGGCTACCAAGTTCGTGTCTTAGTGCGAGACAAAAGCAAGCTCTCTGATTACCCCTGGCGCGACCAGGTAGAGGTCGTCGAGGGTGATGCCATGGACAAAATTGCTCTGGAGCATGCTCTCAAAGGGATTGACCTCGCCTACTACCTACTGCACGCGCTCATGCTCTCCACAGACTTTGAGCAGGCAGAGCGCGAGTTGGCTCAATATTTTGGCGAGGTAGCGAAGCGCGAGCAAGTCAAGCGAATCGTTTACCTGGGTGGTATTACCTCTGGCACCGAAAGCCTCTCCCCTCACATGTCAGCTCGCACCGAAACCGGGGAAATCCTGAGGGCCTCGGGAGTGCCAACGATTGAGCTTCGTGCGGGTGTGGTAATCGGTTCAGGCTCTGCAAGCTTTGAGATGCTCCGGCATCTGACTGAGCGCCTTCCAATCATGGTGACGCCGAAGTGGCTCAAGAACCGAATTCAACCAATCGCAATCCGCGACGTGCTGCGCTATCTGATAGGTGCCGCCACCATCGACCCCAAGGTCAATAAAGACTTTGACATCGCCGGTCCCGATGTTTTCACATACATGGAGATGATGCAGCAATATGCCGAGGTTGCAGGGCTTCGCAGGCGCATCATCATCCCGCTGCCGGTGCTGACTCCAAAGCTCGCCTCAGGTTGGATTGGTTTGGTGACTCCAGTACCGGTGACTCTGGCGAAGCGCCTTGTGGCCTCGCTCAAGCACGAGGTCGTTGCCAGAAATGACGATATTAGGAAACTGATTCCCGATGCACCCGATGGGTTGACCACCTTCAGAGCTGCCGTCGAACTTGC
>CAXNHX010000013.1:0-17201 GCA_964202305.1 Aquiluna sp. | reverse complement strand
CCACATGGTTCGAGTTTGTTGAGTTCTCCACAGATTTGGAATATTGACATTTGGTATCACTTTGATACCGTTAGCATCATGGCCATGACACTAAGACTGACAGATTCACAGGACAAGCTTGTAGAGGGTATCGCTGAACAGCTTGGCTGTTCCAAGCAGCAGGCAGTCATTGCCGCGATCACAGCGTTTGATGCCAAAGCTCAGCGGGCGAAGCAAATCAAAGAGATAACCGACTTGGTCTTGGTTAGAGACAAGGAGCTTCTTGACCGACTGGCCGACTCATGACCCAGTACCTAGAGCTTGAGGACGCGCTGAGTCAGGTTGCCCGGGTTGGTTTCCACGTAAAGGATCTTGGTCTACTCGACTCGGCCCTTGCACGTCCGAAGACATCCTTGTTTGGGGAGGACGCATATCCGAGTTTGTCACTTAAGGCCGCAGCGTTGATGCACTCTGTCATCAAGAATCATCCGATGGTTGATGGTAACAAGAGGACTTCGTGGCTTCTGGTGAACGCATTTCTATACATCAACGGCTATTTGTTTGAAGCTTCAACTGAAGAGGGCCTTGAGCTGACACTTGGCGTGGCAACGGACAAACTCAACCTGGACGATGCAGCCAGCTTCATAGCCACTCGCTTGGTTGAAAGAAGCTGAAACCTGGTTGCGAGAGGTTAGCTTTTCGCGAAACTCTCAATCGGCGGGCAGGTACAGGTCAAGTTCCTGTCCCCAAATGCACCATCAATCCTTCTAACGGGAGGCCAGTACTTACTCTTGCGCTGCGCATCGGTCGGGAAGACCGCTTCTTCGCGAGAGTAGGGGTGGTCCCAGTCAGACACGAGGTGGTTAGCGGTGTGAGGAGCATTGACCAGTGGGTTGTTATCCCTTGGCCACTCACCGTCTTCAACCTTCTGGGCCTCGGCACGAATCGCAAGCATTGCGTTGATGAAGCGATCCAGCTCCGGCTTTGGCTCTGACTCAGTTGGCTCAATCATCAGAGTTCCGGCAACCGGGAAGCTCATGGTTGGTGCGTGGAAGCCATAGTCAACTAGGCGCTTTGCAACGTCATCGTTGGAGATTCCAGCGTCTTTTTGGAGTGGCCTGATGTCGATGATGGCCTCGTGGGCAACCATGCCGTTCTTGCCGGTATACAAAAGCGGGAAGGCATCTGAGAGTCGCTTGGCAACGTAGTTTGCACTCAGAACCGCGACTGCGGTTGCGTCCATGAGGCCTTCTGTGCCCATCATTTGGATGTAAGCCCAGGAGATTGGGAGGATGCTTGGTGAGCCAAACGGTGCAGCAGAGACCGGACCGTAGTTGCCGAGGTCGACCTGAGCTAGCGAGTGGCCAGGAAGGAATGGGCGCAGGTGCTCTCTGGCAACCACTGGACCAACTCCTGGACCTCCGCCACCATGAGGGATGCAGAAGGTTTTGTGCAGGTTGAGGTGCGAAACATCGCCACCGAACTCACCAAACTTCGCATAACCAACAACCGCGTTGGTGTTCGCGCCATCGATGTAGACCTGTCCACCGGCTGCGTGAACAAGATCACAGATCTCAACCACGGCCTCTTCGTAAACACCGTGAGTGGAAGGGTAGGTGATCATCAGAGCGGCGAGGGTGTCGCCAGCTTCTTGAATTTTTGCCTTGAGGTCTAGAACATCTACGTTGCCATCCTCGTCGCAGGACACAACAACAACCTCCATGCCGGCAAGCACTGCGCTCGCAGCGTTGGTGCCGTGGGCTGAGGATGGAATGAGGCAAACATTGCGCTGGAAGTCCCCGCGAGATCTGTGATACCCGCGAATTGCCAGCAGGCCTGCGAGTTCTCCCTGGCTGCCGGCGTTTGGTTGAAGCGAGATGGCTTCGTAGCCCGTGATGTCACTCAACCAAGAGATCAGCTCCTCAATCAGTTCGAGGTAGCCGGCAACATCTTCCCTAGGAGCAAATGGGTGCAGGTTTGCAAACTCAGGCCAGGTGACAGCCTCCATCTCGGTAACCGAGTTGAGCTTCATGGTGCAGGATCCCAGCGGGATCATGCCGCGGTCTAGTGCGTAGTCAAAGTCAGCCAGCTTCTTTAGATATCGCAGCATCGCGGTTTCTGAGTGGTAGGAGTTGAACACCGGGTGCTCTAGATAACTGGAGGTGCGGTGGTTTCTCAGGCGGTCGGTTGCATCCTCTGGCTTTGGAACCCTTGCGCCAAACACGTTAGCCAATTCAGCAAGGTGTGACCACGCGGTCGACTCGTCAACAGAAATTCCAATTGTTGATTCATCGACCACGAGCAAGGTTAGGTTCTTGTGTCTGGCGGCTTCAAAGAACCTCTTGGCATCTACACCAACGAGTCGAATGGTGTCAAAGAAGTTCTCATGTTGAATCTTGATGCCCACCTCACCCAGCACATTGGCGAGCGCCGAAGCCTTGGAGTGAATCTCAAGGGCAATAGCCTTCAGGTCTTTTGGACCGTGGTAGACGGCATACATTCCAGCCATCACGGCAAGGAGAACCTGAGCCGTGCAGATGTTGCTGGTGGCCTTCTCGCGACGGATGTGTTGCTCGCGAGTCTGGAGAGTGAGTCGGTAGGCAGGTGCACCCTCGGCATCTACGGAAACTCCGACGAGGCGACCCGGCATGGTTCTCTCGAGCTTGTCGCGCACTGCTAGGTAGCCTGCGTGTGGTCCACCAAAGCCCATCGGGACACCAAATCGCTGAGTAGTTCCGCAAACCACATCTGCCCCGGCTTCGCCCGGTGGCTTCAGAAGCGTCAGAGCCATGAGGTCTGCGGTTGCGATTGCAAGTCCACCGAATTCGTGAACTTTTGCAAACAGGTTGTCAAAGTCGATGATTCGACCAGTTGCTCCGGGGTACTGAATAACTGCACCAAAGCACTCTTGGTTCAGCTCATCGATGTTTGCAGCGTCGAAGTACTGAATCACAATGCCCAGTGGTTCTGCGCGGTGCTCAAGGAGCTGCTTGGTCTGTGGGAATAGGTCGCTGTCAACGAAGAACAAGTTCGATTCGCTGTCCGAACTGCGCTTCGCGATCATCATCGCTTCCACAACTGCCGTTGACTCATCCAGCATGGAGGCGTTTGCGGTCTTCATTCCAGTGAGGTCTGTAACCACGGTCTGGAAGTTGATGATTGCCTCGAGGCGGCCCTGGCTAATTTCGGGCTGGTAGGGAGTGTAGGCGGTATACCAACTTGGGTTCTCAAGCACGTTGCGCTTGATTACTCCCGGGGTTCTGGTGCCGTAGTACCCGAGACCAATAAAACTCTGGGTGATGCGGTTCTTGCCGGCGATCGCTCTGAGGCGATCAAGAGCCTCATCCTCGCTAAGTGGCTCTGGGAGCGTGCTACCACCTCGGTAGTGAATTGCCTCCGGAAGGGCCTTTTCCATCAGATCCGCTAGCGATTTGGCCCCGACATACTCGAGCATATCTTGCTGCTCTTGGCGGTTCGGTCCAATGTGTCGAGCTCGGAACTGATGGTGATCTAAAGGCAATTACTCTCCTGTGAAAGCGTCATACTCCGCGGCTGAAAGAAGTTCGGGTAGGGAGGTATAACGGATTTTAATCAGCCAACCTTCCCCATAAGGGTCAGCATTCACCGTGTCGGGCGCTGCATCCAGAGATTTGTTAGCTTCGATGACTTCGCCGTCCATGGGCGCGTAGAGCTCACCCACCGATTTGGTGGATTCAATCTCGCCACAAATCTTCATGTGGGAGGTTGAGGAGCCGACCTTTGGAAGGTCAACGTAGACAATTTCACCGAGCGCATCGGCTGCATATCGGGTAATTCCGATGGTTGCTGTATCGCCGTCGATAAGCACCCACTCGTGTTCCTTGGTGTACTGCAGGTTTTCTGGGTTTGCCATTTCTTACCTTCCCCGCTTATAAAACGGAAGTTTCACTACCTCGTAGTCGACTCTTGTCCCGCGAACGTCGGCCTCAAGCTTGGTGCCGATCTCAAACTCCTGTTTGCCATCTAAAAATGACATCGCGACCGGGTAGCCCAGAGTCGGTGAGAGGGCTCCCGAAGTCACGGAACCTATGGGTTCTGAACCGCCTGGCAAGTAGATCTCATACTCGGCCCTTGCGGCTCTTTTGCCCTCGCCCTTTAGGCCGTAGAGCTTTAGCTCGAGTGTGCCGCCACTCTTTGCTTCCAGCGCCTCTCTGCCAACGAAGCCACCTTTATCAAAGCGAATCACCTTGCCGAGGTTTGCCTCAAAAGGGGTGACATCCAGGTTTAGTTCATGGCCATACAGCGGCATTCCCGCTTCTAGTCGAAGAGTGTCTCGCGCTGCAAGGCCAGAAGGCTTAACCTCGGGCTGGCTCACTAAAAGCTGCCAGATCGTTACCGCATGCTCCTCCGGAACAAAGATCTCAAACCCATCCTCGCCGGTGTAACCGGTGCGGGCAAAAAGAACATCTACTTCAGATAGCTGAGCCTCGAGGATCGAGTAGTACTTTGCGTCAGAGAGGCTCTTTGAAGAGAGGGCCTCTAGCACCACCTGGGACTTTGGTCCCTGCAATGCGATAAGAGCCCAGTCGTCGGATTCGTCTAGGACCTCAACGTCGTTGAACTTCGCTTGGCGTTCCGTCAGAGCAACCACGACAGCATGGCGATTGGCAGCATTCGCCACAATCAAGAACTCCTGGTCAGCCATCCGATAGACGATCAGATCGTCAATCGCGCAACCCTTGTCGTTGCAAATCAGTGTGTACTTTGCGCGAGAGATCTCTAGCTCCGAGAGCTTGGAGACCAGGGCGTAATCCAAAAAGGCAGCTGCCCGCTCGCCGCGGATGCGAATCTCAGCCATGTGGCTGATGTCAAAGACACCGGCGGAGTTTCTAACCTGGTGGTGTTCCTCAAGGTCCGATCCGTATCGGACAGGCATTGACCAACCGCCAAAGTCCGTGAAGCTAGCACCTAGTTTTTCGTGCTCGGAGTGAAGAGGAGTGGTCAGCATCCTTCCACTCTACGCTTCTTTAATGGGCTGCTAAGCGCTGGGCCAGCTCTTCATATTTGGCTGCGGTTTGGCTCACGATATCTGCAGGAAGTGCCGGTGGTGTAGACACTCGATCCCAGTTTGCCGAGAGCCAATTTCTCACAATTTGCTTGTCGAAGCTTTGGTCGCGAACCCCTTGGTCCCAGAGTTCACTGTCCCAATATCTTGAGCTGTCTGGAGTGAGGACCTCGTCTCCGAGTGTTATGACATTGGTCCTTGGATCAAGGCCAAACTCAAACTTGGTGTCAGCCAAAATCAGGCCACGTTTCGAAGCTAGCTGGCTCGCCTTTACAAACAGGCTGATGCTGAGATCCCTAAGTTCCTCCGCAATTTTTCTTCCAACCAACTCGATCGTCTGTTCAAAACTGATGTTCTCGTCGTGCTCACCCTGGGGGGCTTTGTAGGCGGGAGTGAAGATCGGGTGAGGGAGCCTGTCTCCATTCGAAAGCCCTTCCGGAAGCTCAATGCCACAGACGCTGCCGGTTTTTTGGTACTCACTCCAGCCCGAGCCGGAGAGGTAACCGCGAACCACGCACTCAACCGGAAACATCTCCAACTTCTTGGCGATCATGGCCCTGCCCGCTACCGCTTCAGGAACCTCTAGTTCTGCCGACCGATGGTTCGCAACACCAAGCTGGTCAAACCACCAGTTCGTCACCTTCGTTAGGTTTTCACCCTTGCCCGGAATCTCAGGAGTGTGAATGTGATCGAAGGCGCTAACTCGATCTGAGGCGACTATTAGAACCAGATGCGAAAAATCTGGGTCGGTTGGTTCATAGAGCTCCCTAACCTTGCCCGAGTAAACGTGTCGAAAGCCAGTAATCTCCACTAACTCACGACCCTGAGTGCGATGTCACTTCGATAGTGCGAGCCCTCGAGCTGCAACCGAGCAATGCCCTCATAGGCGAGGGTTCGAGCCTCCAAGAAGTTTTGACCTATGCCAACTACCGATGCCACGCGACCAGTTTGACCGCCGTAGCAAACCTCCACATCTTCGATGGCTTCAGCAGACTCGATGCCAAAAACCTCACGAACGGGTGCCGGTCTTACCGGGTAACCCTCAGACGCTAAAACCACGGTGACGGCTGGGCTGGGCGAGAATTCGGCGGAAGGACCCTCGTCCAATTTGCCGGTTGCCGCCCTCATCAGGAGGTCCGCAAGATCAGAGCTAAGTCTTCGAAGCACAACCTGGGTCTCGGGATCTCCGAACCGAGCGTTGAACTCGATCACCCGGATGCCGCGATCGGTGACAATCAGCCCGCAGTAGAGCAGGCCGACAAACTCGGTGCCGCGTCTTCGCATTTCATCGACGGTCGGTTGCGCGATGCGCTCCCTAACCTCTTCGACAAACTCGGGTCCAATCCAAGGGACTGGTGAGTAGGCACCCATGCCACCTGTGTTAGGCCCTTCGTCATTGTCAAGAGCTCGCTTGTAGTCCTGAGCTGGGCTTAGGGGCATGACGGTTTTTCCGTCGGCAAGGAAGAACAGGCTCACCTCCTGGCCGGCAAGGAATTCCTCAACCAGAACGCCATCGAGAATGTAGTGCTCAGCGTGCTCGAGCGCAGCGATGCGGTCACTGGTAACCAGAACTCCCTTGCCTGCGGCAAGGCCATCGGCCTTGATCACGTAGGGAGCCCCCATCAAATCCATTGCTTCTTCGACATCCTTCAAGGTGTCGCACATTCTCGCCAGGCCAGTTGGGATGTCGGCAGCGGCCATGATTTCTTTAGCAAATTGCTTGCTACCCTCAAGTTGAGCGGCATCTTGGCTGGGGCCGAAAACTGCAATCCCCTGCTCACGCAGAGCATCCGCAACCCCGGCGACCAATGGAGCCTCGGGACCAATCACTGCTAGATCAATACGTTCCTCAAGCGCTACCTTCACAACTTCAAGGCGGTCGGTGGCATCGATGCCACCCCTGATTTCGACCTCTTTGGCAATTCCTGGGTTACCGGGAGCGCAGACAATGTCACTCGCACTGGTGCCGGTGCGAATCAGCGCCTTGATAATTGCGTGCTCTCTTGCTCCAGAGCCGACCACGAGGATTCTCATCCTCAGGAGTTTATCGCTGCACCAAACACTGGCAGCCGATGGCCTGCCCCCAAAGAGGCAATAATTGCCCTATGGCCGCCAAGCGAATAAGTGATGAAGTGGGCTTAGCCGCTCTTCGAGACCTTGCAACCCAGCAAGTCACCGCGGTCAGGTATTTGTTGCAGGTATTGGAGAAGGCTCATCCAGGCGGCACCATTGAGCTGCGAGTGCCTCCATGCGGGGCAGTGCAGTTGGTGGGTGGACTCAACCATCGCCGTGGCACGCCACCAAATGTTGTAGAGATCAATGCCGAGGATTTTCTTGGTCTAGCACTGGGCAAAGTGAGCTGGCAATCGCTAGTTGAAACAGGCAAGCTATTGGCTTCGGGCTCGAGGGCAGCTGAACTCCGAAATCTATTTCCCCTTCCTGAGGTTAGATAGGGGTATGGAAAACCCCGAAGAAGTCGAAATCAGAAGAGCCCCCAAAGTCCTGCCTTGGGCTCTAACTGGCGCTGCATTTGGAATGGTCATTGCCTTGGTGCTCTCGCTGGTTGCTCCAGAGAGCGAAGACTCCAGCTATAACGTGCTGGGCCTGCTGCTGGTTTCCCTGGGGTCACTTGGGCTGGGGGCTGGTGTGGCAGGGGCGATTGTGATTGATTTGGTTACCGCATCTAATGCAAAGAGAGCCAGTGCAATAAGGGCGGAACGCGATCCCGAATAGGGCTATAAACTAAGGCCAAAATCAAGCTCGCTAGGGGACACAATGCGTGGTGACGGTCTTCTCAACCACGACATACTGCCCGGCGAAAAAGGCCCCCAAGACCAGTGTGGCGTTTTCGGCGTCTGGGCACCCGGTGAAGAGGTTGCAAAACTCACCTACTTCGGCCTTTACGCACTTCAGCACCGCGGTCAAGAATCTGCCGGCATTGCAACTTCCACGGGTGAAAAGATCCTGGTCTACAAAGACATGGGCTTGGTCTCTCAGGTTTTCAACGAGGCTTCCCTGGAGTCACTCCAGGGTCATATCGCAGTGGGCCACACGCGTTACTCAACCACCGGGGCGTCTCACTGGCGCAATGCGCAGCCAACCCTTGGCAGAACTGCCTATGGCACCATCGCTCTTGGGCACAACGGAAACCTAACCAACACTTCCGAGCTTCTCGAGCTGCTCGAGCAGCGCTATCCCAATCACGAGAGCGAACTTCGTGGCGGTAACACCACCGACACCGCGGTGCTGACCGCGCTGCTCACTGGTAACCCGGACTCGTCGCTGGAGGACACGGCGAAGGAGTTGCTACCCAAGGTCAAGGGTGCTTACTGCCTGGTCTTCATGGATGAGGGAACCCTCTATGCGGCGCGCGATCCCCAAGGAGTAAGGCCGCTGGTTTTAGGCAGACTCGAGCGTGGTTGGGTGGTTGCCTCCGAGTCGGCAGCGCTCGACATCGTGGGTGCCTCGTATGTGCGCGAGGTTGAACCGGGCGAACTGATTGCCATCGACGAGAACGGGCTGCGCTCGTCTCGTTTTGCGCAGGAGAAGCGCGCTGGTTGCGTCTTTGAGTACGTCTACCTCGCCAGACCTGACACCTCGATCTCGGGTCGTGTCGTTTACGAGGCGAGAGTTGAAATGGGTAGGACCCTGGCTAAAGAGTTCCCGGTCGAGGCAGATTTGGTTATGCCCACCCCGGAGAGCGGAACTCCGGCTGCCATTGGCTATAGCGAGGCCTCTGGAATCCCATTTGGCCATGGCCTAGTGAAAAACGCCTATGTTGGCCGAACTTTCATTCAGCCCTCCCAAACCATCAGGCAATTGGGCATCAGGCTCAAACTCAACCCGCTGCGCGAGGTCATTGCGGGCAAGAGGTTGATCGTGGTCGATGACTCAATCGTGCGGGGCAACACCCAGCGAGCGCTCGTGAAGATGTTGAAAGAAGCTGGGGCTGCCGAGGTGCATGTTCGCATCTCTAGCCCGCCCATCACCTGGCCCTGTTTCTATGGAATTGACTTTGCATCCAGGGCTGAGCTCATCGCTTCAGGTCTGGGAGTCGATGATGTTCGTCAATCGATAGGCGCAGACTCCCTCGGGTATTTGTCTAAGGACGGCATGGTTGCCGCCACCAATCAGCAGGAGAGCTCGCTCTGCACCGCCTGCTTCACGGGAAACTATCCGATTGAACTTCCCGAAGCCGAGCGACTTGGCAAGAACCTGCTGGAGCGCGGTGTTGCAACCATCCGAGAAGAAGGCCACGTTCACCCGAAATGACCACGAACCCCTATGCCAAATCAGGAGTTGACACCGAGGCCGGTGACAAAGCGGTTGAGTTGATGAAGGCCTCGGTCTCTGCAACCCATGGGGATCTGGTGCTCGGTGGTTTTGGCGGCTTTGCCGGAATGATTGATGCGAAGTTCTTGAAGGATTACGACCACCCCGTGCTGGCAACCTCGACAGATGGGGTTGGCACCAAGGTTGCCATTGCTCAAGCCATCGACAAACACGACACCATAGGGCAGGATCTGGTCGGCATGGTTGTCGATGACATTGTCGTCGTCGGCGCTAGCAGTTTGTTTATGACTGACTACATCGCCACCGGCAAGCTTGAGCCCTCCAGAATCGCCGATATCGTGAGGGGAATTGCCAATGCCTGTAAGGCAGTAGACGTGGCTCTGGTTGGTGGAGAGACTGCTGAGCACCCAGGTCTGCTGGGAGAGCACGAGTATGACGTTGCAGGTGCAGCGGTCGGTGTTGTTGAGAAATCCAAGCTGCTCACCGCAGACAGAGTCCAGGTTGGCGATGTCGTTATAGGCATGCAGGCCTCGGGCCTGCACTCCAACGGCTACTCTCTGGTTCGTCGAATCGTTGCCGACAAGAAACTGAAATACACCGACTCTGTTGCTGAGTTCTCTCGAACCCTTGGCGAGGAGCTGCTGGAACCAACGAGGTTGTACACCGGCGTGCTGAACAGGGTTTTGGCGGATCCAAGATTTGACGGGCAAATCTCAGCCCTGAGCCACATCACCGGTGGCGGCATTGCGGCAAACCTCTCCAGGATTCTGCCCGATCGTGTGGGTCTGGATGTCGACCGTTCGACTTGGTCGCCGAATCCCGTATTTAGGGTGCTCGCAGATTGGGGAGGTTATTCACTCAATGACCTCGAGAGCACCTGGAATCTTGGCCTTGGCTTTGCCGCTGTGGTTCGCTCCAGTGCAGCAGCCGAGCTGATTGAGTTCATGAACGACTCGGGAATTCCAAGTTGGCAGCTGGGTGTAATTGAGTCCACCCCCTGCGACAGCGAACTGCCTGGCTACGTAACCGAAGCAAAGGGCGTGCGCGGCGGAGCAGTGCGATTGGTTTCAAGCTATGCGCTCTAAGGCCACAGTGTTGGTGGGGCTGGCAGGACTGTTTGGCGTAAGCGTTGCCTTCATCCTCGGGATCGTTGTCGGTTCCTCGAATGCGCAAGTGTCCCTTGTGAGAGAAACACCTGCCCCCTACTGTTTCGAAGATCCGAGTCCCGATCAGTTCACTGAGAGGCATGTTGAGACCAAGGTGATTGCCTGCCAGGTAATGGGCATGACCAAGGATGCAGCAATCAGTTTTATTGAGGCCGAGGGTCGCGATTGGAGAATCGCCACTGAGGATGGGGAGTCCTTTGCCCTCACTGAGGACTACACCGACGGCAGAATCAACCTAGACCTAGTTCTTGGCCTAGTAGTTGGAGCCAGCGCCTGGTAGTCAGGTATTTTTGTAGATTTCGCGCCTATGGCCAATGCGCATGATCAGAATGATGACTTTCTTGTCAAGGATTTCATAGATGATTCGGTAGTCGCCGACCCTGACTCGATAGCCACTACGCCCCTTTAGTTTTATGGACTTAGGAGGCCTCGGGTTGGCACTTAGCACCCTGAAAGCCAAACGAATTCGATCCCGAACCTGTGGATGCAGTTCCGCCAGATCTTTCTTCGCTACTTCGCTGAGCTCAATTTCGTAGCGGCTTGAGGCCGAGCTCACGCTCCACCTCTTCTAACGGAGTTGATTTTCCGAAGCTCTTTGGGTCACTCTCATATTCCAAGACCGTGAGGTTGTCTTCTAAGTTCTCGATGTAATCAAGTAGCTTCTCGTACTTCATGGCGTCGAGAATAACGGCGACGGGTTTGCCGTGTTTTTGGATTTCCACAGCCTCGGATTTGGCTAACTTGAGCACCTCGTTGAAGTTCGCCCTTGCATCAGTAACTGAATATTTGGCCATGGGGCAATTGTACAAAAGCGTGTCAAGTTTTGTACAAAACTAAGCCGTCACCTCGAGACCGGTTGGCACCGGTGCATCCTTCAGCTGTGCCCACTCATCGTCGGAATACATTCTCGAGCGGGTGAGAAACCTCTTGTTTTCGGTTGTTTCGAGCGAGAAGCCGCCACCACGACCTGGCACCACATCGATCGTTAGGTGGGTGTGCTTCCAGTATTCAAACTGCTCCATGGACATCCAGAACCGAATCGGCTCCGCAATCCCCTCGACAGAGATTTCTTGAAGCATTACATCCGCACCTCCAGTGCGGAACTCCCCTGCAGGGAAACACATGGGAGATGATCCATCGCAGCAGCCACCAGACTGGTGAAACATCAGCGGGCCATTGCGCTTATAAAGCGTTCGAAGCAGCTCCCTGGTTTCTTCGGTGAAGTCAACTCTGGTTGGTAGTGCCATTTCAATCTCCCTTGATTAGAAACCAGAATAACCCCGGGCCTTTAGGCCCGGGGCAATCTGTTTGGTTTAGAAGAAGCCCAACTTGCTCTCTGAGTAGCTAACCAGCAGGTTCTTGGTCTGCTGGTAGTGCTTGAGCATCATTAGGTGGTTCTCGCGACCGATACCCGAGGACTTGTAGCCACCGAACGCTGCGTGTGCTGGGTAGGCGTGGTAGCAGTTGGTCCAAACACGACCGGCCTGGATGGTTCTACCGGCACGGTAGGCGGTGTTCATCTTGCGAGTCCAAACTCCGGCACCAAGACCGTAGAGGGTGTCATTCGCAATCTCCATCGCCTGGTCGTGACCGTCAAACTTGGTAACTGCAAGCACTGGGCCGAAGATTTCCTCCTGGAACAGACGCATTGAGTTCTTACCTTCGAAGACGGTTGGCTGAACGTAGTAACCATCGGTTAGGTCGCCGCCGAGGTCGACGCGCTCGCCACCCATCAGTAGCTTCGCGCCCTCCTGCTTGCCAATGTCGATGTAGCTCAGGATCTTCTCGAGCTGATCGTTAGAGGCCTGAGCACCAATCATGGTGTCGGTGTCTAGCGGGTTGCCCTGCTTGATGGCCTTTACCCTCTGAAGCGCATCGCCTAGGAACTTGTCATAGATCGGTGCATCGATTAGAGCGCGGGAAGGGCAGGTGCAAACTTCACCCTGGTTCAGGGCGAACATCGTGAAGCCCTCAAGACACTTGTCGTAGAAGGCGTCATTCTCATCCGCGATGTCGCGGTAGAAGATGTTCGGGCTCTTGCCGCCAAGCTCCAGAGTGACAGGGATGATGTTGTCTGATGCGTACTGCATGATCAGACGACCCGTGGTGGTCTCACCGGTGAAGGCTATCTTCGCGATGCGGCGAGATGAAGCCAAAGGCTTTCCTGCCTCAACACCAAAACCATTCACGATGTTCACAACACCAGGAGGCAGCAGGTCGGCGATTAGCTCCATCAGGAACAAGATGGACACCGGAGTCTGCTCTGCTGGCTTCAGCACCACGCAGTTACCTGCAGCCAGTGCCGGAGCCAACTTCCAAGTTGCCATCAGGATTGGGAAGTTCCAGGGGATGATCTGGCCAACAACACCCAGCGGCTCGTGGAATTGGTAGCTGACGGTGTCGTCATCCAACTCACCCATCGAACCCTCTTGGGCGCGAATCACTCCAGCGAAGTAGCGGAAGTGGTCGATGGCCAGTGGGATGTCGGCGTTCAGGGTCTCGCGAACCGGCTTACCGTTCTCCCAGGTCTCAGCGACGGAGATCATCTCAAGATTGGCTTCCATGCGGTCGGCAATCTTGTTCAGGATTATGGCTCGCGCAGTGGCTGAGGTCTTACCCCAGGCGTCCTTAGCTTTGTGAGCGGCATCTAGTGCCTTGTCGATGTCGGCAGCGTTGCCTCGAGCTACCTCGCAGAACACCTTTCCGGTGACTGGGGTGACATTCTCGAAGTACTCTCCCGAGCTTGGAGCGACGTATTCCCCGCCGATCCAGTGGTCATAGCGGGAACGGAATTCTGCTACCGCTCCGGCTGTACCGGGTTGTGCATAAACAGTCATCTTTGACTCTTTCTCCAGTTGCTAATGCGTCCTTGCATCAGTGATTTGAAGCTACGCCTAAGTGCTCTCGCGCATAAGTGCGAAAGCTCGCAACTAACCTAAAGCGCCCCAAAGGGTTAGCTCTGAACCTGTACTAATGGACAGGTGAGAAAATTCGCCATACCATCTTTACCATGGCCAATGATGCGCGTGACGATGTAGCCCTGGGGCGCCGCTCACCGCTAGCTAAGACACGGGTCGTAATCGCGGACAGAACTGCAATTTCAAGAGTGGGAATCCGGACAATTCTTGAGCGCGTGACCGGCACCGCAGTGGTTGCCGAAGCGACCAGCTATGACGCAGCTTTGTTGGCGGTTGAAGAGCACGCTCCTGATGTCCTAGTTATTGATCTCGACCTTGGCGATGACACCACCAAGGGCCTGCAGCTCTGCGAGCAAGTAACTAACCGGTACCCCACCACCAGGATCATGGTGCTGGTGCGCTCAGTGTCGGAGTTTGTAGTTGTCGATGCCCTGCGCAGAGGAGCAATCGGATTTTTTCTAAAGGAGCAGATCACCGCCGATGAACTGCAACGCGCAGTGAAGAGTGTCCAGGCCGGGGAGACAGTGCTTGGAGCGGGCGTATCGAAACTTATTGCCAAGTCTTTACACCAAGCACCCCAGGATCAACTCAGTGATCGTGAACTCGACGTAATCAGATTCTTGGCCAGAGGCCTAGCCAACAAGGAAATCGCCAAAGAGCTGTTTATTTCAGAGTCAACCGTGAAGTTTCACGTGCACAATATCTGTAAGAAGCTTGGTTGCACCAAGCGCACTCAGGTCGTGCACTTTGCCAATAACGCAGGCTTGCTTAGCTAGTCGTCGTCCTGCTCGACAGCGCGGTCATCATCCGTGGCAGGCTCATCTGCGTAAAGGTCTGCCCACTTGTCTTCGTAATCTGGCTCTTTTGGGCCAGTTGCTAGCTCTGCCTCGAGCGCGGTGTAGTCGGTTGCTGGGGAGAAGTACTTGAGTTCTCTGGCAACCTTGGTGTTCTTAGCTTTTTGACGGCCACGCCCCATGGCGAGCCCCCTCATTCTCTATACGTTTCGAGCGCCTCAGCACCCGAGCAAACTTATGAAACCTTGGAGCAAAATAATACCAGCGCTAGAACCAATACATGACCAACATCAGGGCCAGCAGCGGCACCACAATGTTCGCCGCTAGCGAGATGAGAATCTGAGCAATGCGCCCGGTGTGCCAGAAGTCAAAACCCGCCTTCGCGATCCCCGAAAAGGTCGAAAGACCGCCGGCAAAACCAATGGCCGCGATTAGTAAATAGGCCTCTGTCATATTGCCGGAATAGATATAGCCAACAAATCCTGCGGCAAGGGTGTTGGTGAGAATCACACCAAACGGCACCGGACCGTCCCAGCGGGTTATGTAAACCCGAATGACCGAACCTAACCCACCTGCCAAACCAATGAGCAGAGTTAGGAAGAAGGGATTGATGCTCAAAGCTGAGCCTTCTTTGCGGCCAAGCGGCCCTGGCGATAACCAATTCCATAGGCCAGCACTCCGAAAAACATCATGGCCCCGATTTCCCAGCCCAGGCCTTGGGAGTCGATAAACAGAGTGACGGCACTCATGGTCGTGAAGCCACCGGCAAAGCCAGCGGCCCAGAAATTACGGCAGAAAAAGGACTGAAAAAATGGCAGCTTGGCAGCTAAGCCGAGGACGTATGCACCGAGGAGATTCACTACCGTCAAGGCAACTAGTTCACCGCTTGGGTAATCGAAGTTCAGGCTAATTAGGTCAGAAATAAGGTAGCGGAGCATGGTTCCAAGGGCGCCGCCCAAAAACACATACCCGACCATTCTCCAGTTGGTGGACACCTCAAAAGACTAGTGGTCAAAGCTAGCTTCTGCTTGACTGGGCGGGTGCTAAACGAGGACTACGTGCAGGGTGGTTACTACCAAAACAACTACACCAAAGAACAGAACCAACAGTTTGCGGTGCAGTTCGATCAAATAACCACCAAGTTGGCACAAGCTCTCGATTCGGGCGAGAGCTTTAGCTCAGAAGCAACCCAGCAGCTGGTTCAAGAGTTCTATGACTTCACCTGCCAGTTTTGGACTCCCGATCGGGAGGCCTGGAAGTCACTGGCCATGAACTACATTCTCCCGACTGGATTTCGCGAAACCTATGAGGGTTATCGCGAAGGCTTGGGCAAATACGTCTATGACGCTATCTGCCACTACGCCGACACTCAGCTCTGAGTCTGCTCTTTCTCTTTTCGACTTCCAAGATTGAAAGTCGATGCAAAACCCAACAACAAGAATCCTGCTGCGGCCCATGCAGACCACTTTGCGCCATCGGTAAAGGCATCTCCCGCTGCGGTTCTGATCTCTGCAGCTAGAGCTGGCTCAACCTGGTTGGCGATTAGACCCGCCTCAAGACCTGGAATCGCAGAACCTGCTGACTCCACGACCGCGTCGGTGACAATCGAGATCTGAGAAACCGGAACCGAGAGCTCATCGAGTCTTTGCTCCAACGAAACCTGCGTTCCGGTGAAGAGCACGGTTCCCAAAACCGCAATGCCAAGTGCTGAACCGACCTGGCGAACCGTGGACTGCGATCCCGAACCCTGACCGTTTTTCTCCATTGGAACATCGACCATGACTACGCCGGTTAGCTGGGCGGTTGCAAGACCAATGCCGATTCCATAGATCAACAAGAACGGTGCGATCCAAGCCCAGCCGTTCTCTTGCGAGGCAACCAAGCCAATTCCCAGTACACCAACCAGCTCGAGCAGCACTCCCAACTGAACAGCTCGCGCCGGGGGCAGCTTGCCACTCAGAGCACCACCAATGCCTGAGGCCATGAAGGCTCCGCCGGCCAGCCAGAGCAGCACGAGACCAGAACTGATTGGGCTCAGGCCCAGAACGTTCTGCAACCAAAGCGGGATGGCAAACAGAATGCCAAATTCACCCATGGAGATAATCAGCGCCGCAATCGAGCCGTTCCTAAAGGAGGCAATTCGGAAGAGGTTGAGATCAAGCAGGACATTCTTCTGCTCTTTTTCGCGCTTGTTTTCCCAGACCACGAACAGCACCGTGGTGACTAGTGAGATTGCCAGTGCCACAGGAATCGGTGAGAGTCCCGTCTCGGGCCAAACAAAACCAAAGATCTCAAATTGTCGATTGGGGTTTACTTCCCACCAGCCATAGATGCGGCCCTCGATGAGGCCAAATACCAATGTGGCGAACATGATCACCGAGAGCACAGCTCCCACAAGGTCAATCCCACCAGCTCGCTGCGGAGACTTTGACTCTGGGACAAAGACCAAAAGGCCAATGAGAATCAGGATTCCAAGCGGAAGGTTGATCATGAAGGCCCAGCGCCAGGAGAAGTCGGTTGCCAGCCAGCCACCTAGGACAGGCCCAACCGCGACCATGCCACCGATCGTGGCACCCCAAACCGCAAATGCGATGCCGCGCTCTTTGCCCTGGAAGTTCGCGTTTACAAGCGAAAGTGTGGTTGGGAGCACCATTGCGCCACCAACACCCTGAATTACCCGGGCGGCAATCAGCTCGGCGGCGGAGTCGGTGAGACCGGCCCAGACTGAAGCCAGCACAAATATCACAACACCTATGAGCAACATGCGCTTGCGACCAATGCGGTCAGCTAGCGAACCCCAAACCAGCAGCAGCGAAGCGAAGACTAGAACGTAGCTCTCCTGCACCCACTGCACCTCCGTGGAGGTGAGATTCAGCTCCCGAATCAGCTCTGGGAAAATCGTGTTGACGATGGTGCCATCGATGATGACGAGGGAAATGGCCATTGAGATAAAGACCAGTGCGATCCAGCGGTTACGAGCTTGCAAGTTTCACTTCTTCTTTTGCGT
>CAXNHX010000012.1:0-19412 GCA_964202305.1 Aquiluna sp. | reverse complement strand
TGCAATTGGCAATGGGTGGCTCACGTTTCGAGATAGGGATCACACCGCTTTCCGATCTAGAACTCAGCGGAAACGACCGGGTTGAGTTCTTACTTGCCTCACACCCAGGCGCGGAGCCAAGGCCACTGGCCAAGGGCGCATCGGGCGGTGAGCTCTCGAGAATCATGCTCGCTCTGGAGTTAGTTCTGGCCAGTGAGAAGAGTGTTCCGACCATGGTCTTCGACGAGGTCGACGCAGGAGTTGGTGGCCAGGCTGCTCTCGAGCTGGCAAAGCGACTCAAAAAGCTTTCCGAGAGCACTCAGGTCATAGTCGTAACTCACCTGGCCCAGGTTGCGGCCTTGGCAGATCACCAAATTCGAGTCTCAAAAGACTCATCCGGAGACATCACTATCACCTCGGTAGAAGAGCTCACTTTGGCCGAGCGCGAGGTCGAAATTGCCAGAATGCTCTCCGGCAGCCCTGACTCAGAATCTGCAATCAGCCACGCCAAGGAATTATTGAATTCTCGGAATTAATCTGTCGTGTTGGGTTCTCTTCGAACCCTTCCCGCTGATAGGTTGGTATTCCATGGCTGAAGGCACAAAACTCCCAAGACACATCTTTGTCACCGGAGGCGTCGCCTCCTCTTTAGGCAAAGGTTTGACAGCCGCGTCCCTTGGAAATCTCCTTCGAGCTCGAGGCCTTTTGGTCGTAATGCAGAAGCTCGACCCTTATCTCAACGTTGATCCCGGCACCATGAATCCTTTCCAGCACGGCGAGGTTTTTGTCACCGACGACGGAGCCGAAACCGATCTGGATATTGGTCACTACGAGCGCTTTTTGGACATCAATCTCAATGCGGCCGCGAACGTAACCACCGGTCAGGCCTACTCCACCGTTATTTCCAAGGAGCGCAAGGGCGAATACCTGGGCGACACCGTGCAGGTCATCCCGCACATTACCGATGAGCTCAAGCGCAGAATGCGACTACAGGCCAGTCAGATTCCAACCCCCGATGTCATCATCACTGAAATTGGTGGCACCGTTGGCGACATTGAGTCACAACCGTTTATGGAGGCCGCAAGGCAGGTTCGACAGGACGTCGGCCGAGACAACGTGTTTTTCGTGCACGTCACCCTCGTTCCCTACCTGAAACCATCGGGGGAGCTAAAGACCAAGCCAACCCAGCACTCTGTTGCAATGCTTCGATCACTGGGTATTCAGCCCGATGCGATTGTTTGCCGCTCAGACCGTGAACTACCTGATGCGATCAAGAACAAGATTTCGGCTATGTGTGATGTTGACCGCAGGGCAGTTGTAACAGCTGCCGATGCTTCATCCATCTATGACATTCCAAAGGTGCTCCATGAAGAGGGTCTAGATAGCTACATCATCAACGCACTTCGCCTAGAGGCTAAGGAAGTTGATTGGAATGGCTGGAACCCGGTGCTTGAAGCCGTGCATCAGCCAAAGCACGAGGTCACCATTGGTCTGGTTGGAAAATACATAGATCTACCAGATGCCTACCTCTCGGTGACTGAGGCTCTGAGAGCTGGCGGTTTTGCTGAGTCCACCAAGGTCAACATCGAGTGGATTAAGTCGGATGAGTGCGAGAACCCCGAGGGCGCGAGAGCACACCTGGCTGAACTTGACGCAATTTGCATCCCTGGAGGCTTCGGAATTCGAGGTATTGAGGGCAAGCTTGGAGCACTGCGGTTTGCTCGTGAGAATCTGATTCCAACCCTGGGTCTGTGCCTTGGTTTGCAGTGCATGGTGATCGAGTACTCCAGAAACGTGACCGGCATTCACGATGCGACCTCAAGTGAGTTTGACCCCGAGGGTAAGAACCCAGTGATTGCAACCATGGCGGAACAGGTCGACAAGCTGGCTGCTTCCGAAATGGGTGGGACTATGCGACTTGGTCTTTACGAGGCCAGGCTGGAGAAGGGCTCACTAGCCGAAGAGATTTATGGCTCTGAGAGTGCAAGTGAGCGTCACCGGCACCGCTATGAGGTGAACAACCACTATCGCGATCAGATAGCTGCCAGCGGCCTTAGATTCTCTGGCACATCTCCCGATGGCCACCTGGTTGAGTACGTAGAGCTGCCGAGAAGTGTTCACCCCTACTTCATCGGCACCCAGGCTCACCCGGAGTTTCGCTCGAGACCCACGAGACCAAACCCGATGTTCCACGGTTTGGTGAAGGCTGCTTTAGAGCGCCAAAAGCAGCAAAAGCTGTTCGACGAGAGCTAGCAGTGTCTAGGCCGCTCGATAGCTACCTGCGGCATCTAACGCTGGAGCGCGGACTAAGTAAGAACACCCTCGCTGCCTATCGCAACGACTTAGAAAAATACTTTGGCTTTCTCGAACGACGCTCTTGCGATCCATTGAGTGCAAGTGGCAAGGATGTCGAGGATTTCTCGCTTGATGTCGCGACCAAGCTCAGCGCATCCTCGCGTGCTCGGTTATTGGCATCTATTCGGGGCTATCACAAGTTCCTGGTGATGGAGAATCAGCGAAACGACGACCCGACCAAACGGGTGCGTTCTCCAAAACTTGCGATGCGTCTTCCAAAGGCGCTGAGTCAACAAGAGGTGATGCAACTTATCGAAGCTTCAGGTCCTGCGCCCGATGATGAGAGTGCCGATTACCTGAGGCTCAGGAACAGGGCCATTGTCGAGTTGATGTATTCAACCGGGGCCAGGGTTAGCGAGATAGTTGGACTCGATCTTGATGAGGTTGACGACTCCGGACTCATGAGGGTCAGGGGTAAGGGGTCCAAGGAGCGCCTGGTGCCGGTTGGTAGTTATGCCAATGCAGCCCTGGATGCTTACCTGGTCAGATCAAGGCCGGTGCTTGCAGCCAAAGGTTCCGCCAGGGCGCTGTTTCTCAACCAACGCGGGGCAAGATTATCCAGGCAGTCCATCTGGGAGATCATTCAGAAAGCCGCCGAGGGCTTGGGAAAGGAAGTTTCTCCCCACTCACTGCGGCACTCCTTTGCCACCCACCTTCTCGAGGGTGGTGCAGACGTCCGGGTGGTGCAGGAGCTTCTTGGACATGCCTCGGTCACCACGACGCAGATTTACACGATGGTGAGTGTGGACACACTTCGCGAGGTTTATCTGGCTGCACACCCCAGAGCACAGCGGTAGGCTATGGGAACTAGAAATTGGAGGTTTGGGTGAATCTCTCTTCAAAGACATTCCCCGTTCCGGCAAAGCTCAAGCAGCACGGTCCGGCACGCATTATTGCAATGTGTAACCAAAAGGGTGGGGTTGGTAAAACAACCACGACCATCAACTTGGCCGCGGCGCTCGCTGACTACGGTCGCAGGGTGCTGGTTGTCGACTTTGACCCGCAGGGTGCTCTCTCTGTAAACCTGGCCGCTGATTACCAGGATGCGCCGACGATCTATGACTTGATGATGTCAAACAGCACCGATCCCAAGAGCGCCATCCAGGGCACTGACATCGAGAACCTGGACATCATTCCGGCCAACATTGATCTATCTGCTGCCGAGATGAACCTGGTAACTGAGATGGGGCGCGAGCGCGTCCTCGATGGCATTTTGCACAAGGTCAAAGACGACTACGACATCATCTTCATTGACTGCCAGCCGTCCCTGGGTCTATTGACGGTAAACGCATTGACCGCAGCCCACGGAGTCTTGATTCCAATGGCGACCGAGTTCTTTGCCCTGAGGGGCGTTGCCCTACTGGTGCAAACCATCGACAAGGTCAAGGCCCGCACCAATCCGACCCTTTCGCTGGATGGTTTGATTCCGACCATGCATGACGATCGCACCTTGCACGCCAGAGAGGTGTTGGAGCGATTGCAAGAAGCTTTCCCCGGCAAGGTTTTTGACACGGCGATTGCTCGCACCGTTAAGTTCCCTGACGCAACCGTTGCTCGAAAGTCGATCACTCAATTTGCACCCACTTCTGACGCCGCCGAGGCCTATCGCAGGGTGGCAAGGGAGCTGGTGAAGCGTGGCAGTGCAGCTTGAATCAGATATTGATTTTCAGCTTCAGCTAGACAACTTCGAGGGGCCCTTCGACCTCTTGCTTCGTTTGATCGGTAAGCACGAGCTAGACATCACCACAATTTCGCTTGCCAAAATCACAGATGAGTTTTTGCAGTTCGTTAAAAGTCTTGATGCCAAGCAGGAGATTGATTCCGCCTCCGAGTTCCTAGTCGTGGCAGCAACGCTTTTGGATCTAAAGATTGCCACCCTGCTTCCCCAGGGCGAGGTGGTCGACTCTGAGGACATCGCTCTTCTCGAGGCCAGAGATCTTCTGTTCGCAAGGCTCTTGCAGTATCGAGCCTTCAAGGAAATTGCTGCCTGGTTCGAGTCTGCAATCGATCTTGAATCGGTCAGGATTGCTCGCCAAGTGAGGCTCGAGGAGCAGTATCGAAACCTCAGGCCCGAGCTGGAGTGGAACACCAGCGTCGACGAGTTCGCAAAGATAGCGCAGCTGGCATTTGCCCCCAAGGAAATCCCTGGCGTGGGACTCACTCACCTGCATGCGCCAAAGGTTTCCATTCGCGAGCAGGCCGGAATCCTCATGAAAAAGCTTCGGGCTAAGAATCGGATGAGCTTCAGGGAGCTGATTGCCGACAGTGCCGACAGAGCTGAGTTCGTTGCAAGGTTCCTGGGGATTTTGGAGCTTTATCGAGCCGGTGCGATTGGCATCAGCCAGGAAAACCCGTTCGATGATTTCATGGTGATTTTGGAGGACGAGGGCTTCGGGGATGAGGCGCTCAGTAACCTTGGGGTTGATTATGCAGACTGACCTTCAACTCCGTGCCGCCATTGAGGCTCTTCTCACCATCGCCGAAACTCCACTAGCTCTGGTGACCATCGCAGGAGCGCTAGAAGCACCCATCAAAGAGGTCAAGACCGAGATTGAAGGCCTGCAGCAGGACTACGACCAAGCTCACGATGGCCTGGGACGCGGCTTCGAACTCCGAGAGGTTGGCGGCGGGTGGCGAATCTATGTTCGTCAATCCCACGACTGGGGAGTTAGGCAGCTGGTGGCAAATGAGAACCCAGCGAAACTCTCTCAGGCAGCACTCGAGACCCTCGCTGTTGTGGCTTATCGCCAGCCAATATCTCGCGGTCAGATTTCCTCCATTCGAGGTGTAAACGTTGATTCGGTTATCAGGACTCTAATTTCTAGGGGTCTGGTGGCTGAGCTCTATCAAGACAGCGAGACGGGGGCCAGCATGTTTGGCACCACCGAGCAGATGCTTGAAGTTTTGGGGATCAACACCCTGGCAGAACTGCCAGCGATTAGCCCCTACCTACCAGACCAGGATGACATTGACTGATTCAGAAGGCGTAAGACTACAAAAGGCACTCGCAGCCGCCGGTGTTGCATCGAGGAGGGCCTCCGAGGACCTCATTACCCAGGGTCGAGTCAAGGTCAACGGCAAGGTAATTCGTGAGCTTGGCTCAAGAGTCAACCCCCTGGAAGATCAGGTAATGGTTGATGGGCGCCCGGTGCAAATGGACCCGGAGCGCATCTATTTCGCTTTCAATAAGCCAAAGGGAGTCACCTCAACCATGAGTGACGAGGGTGGCAAGCGCTGCCTGGCGGACTACTTCCAAGAGTTTGATCACATCTTCAACGTCGGCAGGCTGGATAAGGACACCACTGGGTTATTGATCATGACCAACGATGGTGAACTCTCCAACCAGCTCCTTCACCCGAAGTACGAGGTGGAGAAGCTCTACGTTGCCAAGGTCATGGGCAAGATTGGCAAGGTCGAGGTTCAAAAGTTAAAGGACGGCATCAAGCTCGAGGATGGACTCTCTCAAGCCGACAAGGTTCGGGTCTTGGATCAAAACGATGCCTACTCCCTAGTTGAGGTTGTCCTGCACTCGGGTAAGAACCGAATCGTCCGAAGAATGTTCGAGGCCATCGGTCACCCCGTGATGGATCTCACCAGGAAGAGCTTCGGCCCCGTTCATCTAAAGGCCCTCAAGCTAGGTCACTACCGCGAGCTGAGTAAGCTTGAGGTTAGCTCGCTGATGCAGTTGGGCCAGTCTCGAGGCAAATAAGGATTTCAAATGGCGGTTAGGGCATTTCGCGGAGCGATTCAGCTTGATGTTGATGAGCGTTCCCACCTACTAAAATCGACCGCCGAGCTTCTGACTCGAATACTGCACGAAAACAAGGTCGAGCTAGCCGACCTGATCTCGATCACTTTTTCCGCAACTCCAGACCTCAGAAGTGAGTTTCCGGCCGTTGCAGCTCGTGAGCTCGGGCTTGAAGATGTTCCACTGATGTGTTTTGTGGAAATGGATGTTGAAGGTTCAATGCCCAGGGTTATTCGCATCATGCTGCACGCCGAGAGCAAGTTGCAGCGCTCCCAGGTCAACCACATCTACCTTCGCGGCGCTCAGGGACTCAGGGCAGACCTAGCAAAGTGAAAAACCCCACCATAAAAATTGTCGGGGCTGGGCTATTGGGCACCAGTCTTGGTTTGGCGCTCAAGAAGCACGGCATCACCGCCCAGCTCACCGATCAGTCAAAGGCAAACTTGCGACTTGCCATCGAATACGGTGCAGGCCAGGAAGGCGGCGATGAGCCCGACCTGGTTGTGGTTTGTGTTCCGCCGGATATGACCGCAGAGGTTGTTGCCAGGGAGCTAGCAAGCCATCCAAACGCAACCGTCACGGATGTGGCCAGCACAAAGGCGCAGATTGCCGGCGAGGTCCGTCAACTCTCAAATGACCACGCGCGCTACATCGGCTCTCACCCAATGGCCGGAAGGGAGAAGGGTGGCCCGGGCAAAGCCAGGGCTGATCTCTTCTTCGCGAGACCATGGGTGATTGCAGCTCAGAGCGATGCGGATGTTTCCCGAATCGAGCAAATCAAAGACCTCGCTTCACTGCTGGGCGCCCTTCCTCAGCAACTCACCCCCGCCGAGCATGATGCTGCTGTGGCGCTTGTTTCGCACCTTCCACAACTTGCCGCGTCTCTAGTGGCTTCCCGGTTGGTCAAGGCGAAGCCAGCGCAGTTAGATCTCTCCGGTCAGGGGCTCAGGGATACCACTCGCATTGCTGCCTCCGATCCAGAACTGTGGGTTCAGATTCTGAATCAGAACGCAAGCCAAATTGCCCCGCTGCTTTCCGATCTAGCGAACGAGCTGCAACAAGTCAGCGAAGCTCTTGAAAAACCGGAGGCAGCTGGGTCACTGGCGAGACTTCACTCACTTCTTGAAAGCGGCAACCAGGGGGTGTCGAAGATCCCGGGCAAGCACGGCGGCAAGTACGCGGAGTATGAACTGGTGACGGTAATCATTGACGATTCACCAGGAGCGCTCGCTTCGCTTCTAACTTTCATCGGCGAGATTGATGTGAACATTGAGGACCTCAAGCTCGAGCACTCACCAGGTGCGGAGATCGGCTTGGTCGAGTTGCAAGTCTTGCCCGACGCAGCAAAGTTGCTTGTTACCAGGTTGACCGAGTCTGGTTGGCGGTTGGTCTAGTGGTTTTTGTGATTGCCGTTGACGGTCCTGCGGGATCTGGCAAGTCGAGTGTCTCGAAGGCAGCTGCAGCTGAGCTTGGCTTTGGCTACCTAGACACCGGAGCTGGTTACCGAGCCTTCACCTATCACGCAATGCAGCTGCCCGAGGCAACTCTGGAGGAGCTCATCGAGAGTTTCGACTATGAAATAACGCTGAGCCCGACTGAGCAGTTAGTGATTCTTGGTGGGGAGGACATTACAGCGGTTATTCGTGAGCCCGAGGTAGCAGCCGAAGTCTCGAGATTTGCTCGGGAGCCACAGGTCCGCAGCCTGCAACTGCAAGACGCCAGGGAGAGAGTCGAGAGTTCCGGTCTTTCTGGTGTAGTCGTCGAGGGCAGAGATATCACCACCGTGGTCTACCCAGATGCACCTTTGCGAGTGCTGCTAACCGCCTCGGAAGCCGTTAGGCTTACTCGTCGCGGCCTAGAGCAAACCGAAAGCTCTGAAAACCTAAAGGCCAGGGACAAATCCGACTCTCAAGTTGTAGATTTCTTCACGCCCGCTGAGGGCGTAAAGCTGATTGACACCACTGAGTTGAACTTTGAAGAGAGCGTGAAGGCTCTCACTGATCTATACCGGGAGGTGACCAAGTAATGACCGATGAGAACATTGAAAAAGCTCGGCTGGAACTTTTAAGAGCAGAGCTTGAAGATTTCGAACTAGAGGATGAGGACCAATCTCTTCTCGAGTTAGAGCTCTCAGACGAGGAGTTCACTGGCTACACCCCAGCCCCACCGGTGCTAGCGATCGTTGGCCGCCCAAACGTCGGCAAGTCGGCCCTGGTGAACCGAATTCTCGGTCGTCGCGAGGCGGTCGTTGAGGACAAGCCAGGCATCACTCGAGACCGCGTTTCCTACAAGGCCGAGTGGAATGATCGAGACATAACGCTGGTAGACACCGGTGGCTGGGAAATTGACGCAAAGGGCTTAGACCTCTCTGTTGCAGAGCAGGCCGAAGTTGCTGTTGAGCTCTCGGACGCTGTTCTGTTCGTAGTCGATGCGATGGTTGGACCAACCGCATCTGACGAGCGCGTGGTGAGCATGCTTAGGGCCAGCGGGAAACCCGTCTTCCTGGTAGCGAACAAGATTGACGATGCTCACCTCGAACCCGAGGCTGCGGCACTGTGGTCACTTGGTTTGGGCGAGCCATACCCAGTCTCTGCCCTTCACGGCAGGGGAGTGGCTGACCTTCTCGATGCAGTCATCAAAGAACTGCCCGAGAAGTCCGCGGTTGCCGACGATGAATTCTCAGGACCGAGAAGAGTGGCCCTCATCGGTAGACCAAACGTCGGTAAATCAAGCCTCTTGAACAAGGCCACCGGCACCAACCGTGCGGTGGTCAGCGACATTGCGGGAACCACTAGGGACCCGATCGATGAGCAGGTTGAAATTGCGGGCAAGATTTGGCGGTTCGTTGACACCGCCGGTATTCGACGACGCATGCACCGCCAGCAGGGAGCCGATTTCTATGCCTCGCTGAGAACAGCTGCTGCTCTGGAGCGTGCTGAAGTAGCCGTCGTTCTTTTTGATGTAAGCGAATCCATAAGCGAGGCTGACGTCCGCATCGTTCAGCTCGCGCTGGATTCGGGTAGAGCGTTGATTCTTGCCTTCAACAAGTGGGATGTTCTCGATGACGAGCGTCGAATCTATCTAGAGAAGGAGATCGAATCAGATCTCGCACACGTCGACTGGGCTCCGCGAGTTAACCTCTCGGCACTAACGGGTCGTCACCTTGAGAAGCTGGTTCCAGCACTCGAGGTTGCCCTTGAGAGCTGGGACAAGCGCATCCCAACCGGCAAGCTAAACGCTTTTCTGTCGGAGCTGCAGGCATCTAACCCTCACCCAATCCGCGGCGGTAAGCAGCCAAGAATTCTCTTTGGCACACAGGCAACATCTAGACCTCCAAAGTTTGTGCTCTTTGCAACCGGGTTCATTGAAGCTGGTTACCGCAGATTCATAATTCGCAAACTTCGCGAGACGTATGGTTTTGAGGGTTCGCCTATTGAGATCGGTGTTCGGGTCCGCGAAAAGAGAAAGCGCAAGTAGTGAAGCCACTGGCGATTGCTCTCAACGCGCTCCGAGGTTTTCTAATCGGAGTTGCCGAGGTAATCCCCGGAGTCTCTGGTGGCACCATCGCACTAATTGTTGGCGTTTACCAGCGCATCATTGACTCAGCTGCCGCCTTCACCAGGGGAGCACTACAGCTCCGCACCTTCAACACCGCAGGACTCAAGAGCGAGTTCAAAAAGATTGACCTAGCTCTGCTCTTGCCACTCGGCGTCGGCATGCTCTCAGCTATCGTTCTGGCCGCGGCAGCCCTGGAGCCACTTCTTGAAAACGAGCCCGAGATCATGCGTGGGCTGTTCTTTGGAATGATTCTGGTTTCCCTCTATGTGCCTTACAAGATGGCGGCGAAGACTTGGGTCGTCAAAGATTACGCAGTTGCGATTGTGGCTACATTGATCGCTTTTGGCTTGATGTCCCTTCCACGAGCAGCCACGTTCGAGCCAAATCTGCTGGTCGTGTTCTTGGGAGCAACCGTTGCGATTTGCGCCCTTGCTCTGCCCGGTGTTTCTGGCTCATTCCTACTTTTAGCACTAGGTCTTTACGCGCCAACGATTGCTGCGGTGAATGACCGCAACTGGATCTACCTAATTGTTTTTGTTCTAGGTGCCTTTGTTGGCCTTGGAGCTTTCTCCACACTGCTTTCCTGGCTTCTAGAAAACAGGCGTCGGATAACACTTGTGATCATGACCGGTCTAATGCTTGGTTCACTCAGAGCACTCTGGCCATGGCAAGACGAGCAGGGCATGGTTCTCTCGCCCGCTGGTTTTGAACCGGTTTTGGCCCTAGCTGCCGGGGTTTTCGTGGTCGGCAGCCTTATTCTTTGGCAGGCCAAGCTCGATTCACGTTCTCACCAATAGACTTACTCCCGTTGCTAATGCAACGGGCTGTAGCGCAGCTTGGTAGCGCACTTGTCTGGGGGACAAGGGGTCGTGGGTTCAAATCCCGCCAGCCCGACTCTATTTTTGGGAGCAGAACCTAGGCGAGAGTTTGACTAGCTCAATCACATAGGCCTTGGGGTCTAGCTCGCCTTCGACCTGAGGTTCTTTGCCCGCTGCTAGATCATCGGTCGCTAACGCTAGCCGCTGGAGCCAATTGTGTTCCAGCCCTGAGGTTGACCACGAGTACTTTCCCGGCACGTAGTTCTCTGAGAGAGCTAACCACTGTTCCGAAACCTGCTCTAGTTCCAAGACAGCCCGCTCTGGGTCACTGGACAAAGATTCCACGGCATATCGGGTTTCCTTGGTCAAGCTCTGAATTTGTTTGCAGTCGCTCTGACTCATCCCGACGGCGATATCTCCAGCCGTAAGGGTTCTGACCACGACCGCCACTGCGACGGCGCTGATGGCAAAGGTGTTGGTGAGATAAAAGAGTCGACTTCGGCGCTTCGATTCGATTGCGGTTAGTTCACCGCAAACCTCACACTTCGTGAGATCAGGATGCATGGGAACACCACAGCGGCGGCAACCTTTAGCCATGGTATTCCTTTCGCGGGGTGCCATTAGAAACATCAAACTTTTTGACGTCATTCCCTCGATAGAGCGCATAGGGTTTCAATGTGACGGATAGGCCTGAGCGCAACTGGGAGAAAATCTGGCGTCGAGTGGGCGCTTTGATTTTTGTGCTGCTCGTGATTCTGGTCGCAGGACCACAGGTAATCGACCTATTCGTGCCAGATTTCAGGTAGCTGAAACATTTGCTGCACTTTGGGTGCACCCCTTGGTTGCTGTAACCTAGAGCCTCAGCCCGCACCGGAGCCCCGACGGCAAACATCAAGTTTTTGAAGGGTTTCCCATGTCTAAGGTGCAGATCTCATTTGAGGTTTACCCACCTCGCAAACCGGAGGCGATGGGGGAGCTGCAAGACGCCATTGTCAGGCTCTCTGGAATCGGAGCTGAGTTTATATCTGTGACCTTTGGCGCTGGAGGCTCGGAGACCAAGAACTCCCTCGAAGTTCTCAAGTTCATCAAAGATCACTCGACTTCCACTCCTTTGGCTCACCTCACCTGCGTTGGAACAACCAGAGAGCAAGCAGCATCGATCGTTGAGGAGTTTCGCCAGGAGGGAATCAACGATTTCCTCGCTCTACGAGGGGATTTACCGCAATCGGGGCAACTCCCACATGGAGCGCTGGAGCGTGCAGACCAACTGGTGACCCTGATTGCGGAATCCAGAACTTCGGGCAAGATCGCGGTTGCGGCTTTTCCCAATGGACACCCGGAGTCACACGACTCCAGGCGAGACATCGATGCACTTCTTGCAAAGCAAGAAGCTGGCGCTGACTTTGCCATCACGCAGCTGTTTTTCTATGCGAGGGACTACTTTAACTTCCTAGAGCTGGCGCACTCTCGCGGTGTGAGAATCCCCATCATTCCGGGCATCATGCCTATTACTTCAGCGAAGCGACTAACCCGTGTGCTGGAGCTCACGGAAGAGCGGGAACCTTTTGAGCTTGTGGCGGCCCTTTCCGAGAATGATGCGGCTGGAAGTCGTGAGGCGGGGATAAATTGGGCCGCAAATCTCGTGGCAGAACTGGTTTCAGGGGGAGTCGAGGCGGTCCATCTCTACGCCTTTAATGAGTACCGCAATGTCACTGAAGTTCTGAGGCGAGCCAAGCTAGTTAGTTAGTTTTCGCTTGATAGAGTCTGGAATATGTCACTGAGTCAAGAGTTGCGCAGCGTTCCAAATTTGCTGAGCATTCTTCGACTGTTGATGGTGCCAGTATTTTTATACCTCTTGCTCGTTGACCAGTTCGTCTGGGCACTAGTGGTAATGGCGATAGCCTCCGCCTCTGACTGGCTCGATGGATTTATCGCCCGAAGGTTCAATCAGATCACACAGTTGGGTCAGGTGCTTGATCCGGCGGCGGACAGGCTCTTCATAATGGCGGCACTCGTGGGTCTCACTGTGAACGGCAACATTCCGGCTTGGCTCGCAATCATCATTGTGCTTCGGGATGTGATGTTGCTTGCGGTTTATCCCGTGCTTGCCACTCATGGTCATGGTCCGCTACCGGTTCACTTCTTGGGTAAGGCCGGGACTTTTGCCCTGCTTTATGCACTGCCACTTTTGCTTATGGCAGACATCTGGCCAGCAGCACAGTGGCTGGTTCTACCGCTGGCCTGGGGCTTTGCATACTGGGGAATTGGCATGTACTGGGTCTCCGGTTTCATTTACCTGGGGCAGGTTAGGGAATTGGTTACATCAGCCAAATAAAATCCCCTAACATGGTTAGACCAGGGGAGGATAGTTTTGATGAGCGACGAGGCAAAAGGCGACGAGACAGCTCGTTTCGCCGACGACTTAGTCACCTCTCAAGCCCCGGTACTAACCCCTGAAGAAGCATTGGCCGTGGCAGCGCTGCCGGCTGGTTCCGCACTTCTAGTTGTTCACAGGGGTCCGAACTTGGGTTCCAGGTTTCTTCTAGATCAGGATCTTTCGGTCGCTGGTCGTCACCCAGACGCAGACATCTTCTTGGATGATGTGACCGTCTCACGAAAGCACGCGGAGTTTGTGCGAATGGGACAGGGCTTCACGGTTCGTGACCTGGGTTCAATGAATGGTATTTTCGTAAATGGTGAGCGCGTGGAAGCGGCGAATCTCGAGTCTGGCTCTGAGGTTTTGATTGGGAAGTTCCGCCTCACCTTTTACCCATCGGGCAGAGGGTTGTAATGGAAAGCGCAGTAAGAAAACTAGGTTCTCACTCCAGGCTCTACACAATTGGGCAGGTACTGACCGTGCTCAAGCCAGAGTTTGGAGACCTGTCACCTTCCAAGCTGAGGTTTCTGGAAGACCAGGGACTAATAACACCGGAGCGAACTGACGCCGGATATCGTAAATATTCAGAGAACGAGATTGAGCGAATCAAGATCGTGCTCACCCTGCAGCGCGATCAGTATTTGCCACTCAAAGTCATCCGCGAATATCTAGACGAACTCGATGCTGGCAGGACTCCGCTGTTGCCTCAGGCGACTCCGGCCACTTTGCGAAAGGGTCAGAAGTTCTCCACTGCCCAACTCAAAGCTGAAAGTGGTCTTGGTGACATCGCTTTCCGTGAGGCAAGTGAGCTTGGCCTGTTTGGTGCGCAGCCGCATTCCTCGCACGAGGTTGAAATCGCATTCGCACTCTCCGCACTCGAGCAGTTCGGCATTCAGCCCAGGCACCTCAGGGGTTTGAAGTCCGCTACCGAGCGCGAGGTTGGAATCATCACTGGCGTTACAGAGCCCATCCTGCGCAAGCATGCTCCTGAGAGCGCTGCCAGGGCTGCTCACGTCGCCCAGGAGATTGCCGAGCGCTTTGGTGCTATCCGGTCTCACCTGATTGCTCAGGTAATTGAAGACATCGAGAGCTAGCACGACACGCCGAAGGCGATTGCAGCAACCTTAAAGTAGAACTTGAAGGCAGACTTAAGAGTCAAGACTTTTGAAAGGAGCCGTCGTGGACAACGATTCAGCCATGCTTTTCACAGACGGCTTACCAGCTAACGATCTCGGTTACCGCGGAGCATCCGCGGCAGCCGCAGCGGGAATCTCGTATCGTCAGCTGGATTACTGGGACCGCACCCAGCTAGTAGTGCCGTCGATTCAGACCGCAACGGGTTCAGGCTCACAGCGTCTTTACTCATTCCGCGACATCCTTGTTCTCAAGCTTGTGAAGCGCCTATTGGATACCGGAGTATCACTGCAGCAGATTCGAATCGCAGTTGACCAGCTCGCGGCTGCGGGTATTTCAGATCTAACCAACACCACTCTGATGTCCGATGGCGCAAGGGTTTACCTTTGCACCTCGCAAGACGAGGTCATCGACCTACTTGGACAAGGTCAGGGTGTATTCGGTATTGCGGTTGGGCGAGTTCTGCGCGAGGTGGAGGCAACTCTGGTTGACTTCGCCGCTGAGGAAGCCCTGCTTCAGGATGAACTAGCGCTTCGACGCGCTAGAAAAATCTCCTAGCGCCTAGAAAACCAACGCTTCTTTTTTGCGGCCTTGCGGCTCTCTGGTGCTGCTTCAATAATGTCCATTGGTCCGGTCAGCGCGGAAATTGGTGAAGCGCCCCCGCGCAGTGCCCTACCCACCGTTCCCAGTCTTTCGCGTCTGATGTCTTCTCGCTCCAGGTCAGAGAGTGCTCCAGTTAGCAGCCAGTCAAAACCCTTGGCGATCTCGGCCGCACCTTCTGCCGGCCATGCGTGGATGGGACGAGCGGCACCGGTTGACTGTTGAACTGCGGCTCGTTCCTCGAAGTGCGGCATCAGCAGCTGCTCGCCGAACATTTCACGAAGTTCTTTGAGTCTGAACTCGTGCTCGTGGGATGACGGCCTAAGTCTGTTTACCACGATTCCCAAAAGCCTCAACCTTGGACTTAGCTTTGCGCTTATCTCGTTGATTGCGCGACGGGCCCTATCTGCCGCGATCACCGAGTAGAGCGCGGGCTCGGTGACAATCAGCACCCGGTCTGATGCCACCCACGCGGTTCTTGTCAGAGCGTTGATCGAAGGGGGAGTGTCTATGATGACGAGGTCGTATTCGTTTTCGACCATCGCGAGCACCTCTTCCAGCTTCCAGACGTCTGAGACGGAGGGAGCTGGGTTGTCAAGTAGCAAAGACCTGGGACTGCCAACCATCACATCCATCTTTGATGATTGGTGCCAACCAGAGGGAACGATGGCCTTTCGCACGGTCTGAATCTTGGGCTGTTGCAACACTTCGGCCACCGACGCCGGTTGGTTACTGGATGTTGCAAGACCGCTAGTTGCATCACATTGGGGGTCTAGATCGACCACCAAGGTGTTCAAACCCTTGTTCAGGGCAGCTGATGCCAAGCCGAGAGCGACAGTGGTTTTACCCACTCCACCTTTGAGGGAGCTCACGCTAAGAACATGCACTGCAATAGGCTACCCTTCTGAAGGACATGCGAGCCATGTCGCAACACGGTTTCAGTGAGGTTGAATGTTCAAGAAAATTCTCGTAGCGAACCGCGGTGAGATTGCCGTTAGAGCTTTCCGAGCTGCGTTTGAGACTGGCTCGCGCACTGTCGCGGTTTACCCCTACGAGGATCGCAACTCCGTTCACCGCCTGAAGGCCGATGAGGCTTATGAAATTTCAGCCGAGGGTTCTCCAGTTAGGGCATATCTCTCGGTTTCAGAGATGATACGAGTTGCCAAGGAGTCTGGTGCTGACGCAATTTACCCGGGCTATGGCTTCCTGAGCGAAAACCCCGATCTGGCGCGTGAGGCCGCCGCAAACGGCATCACATTTGTAGGTCCTCAGGCCGAGATTCTTGAGCTGGCTGGCGACAAGGTTAATGCCAAGGCCGCGGCAATCAGGGCAAACGTTCCAGTGCTTGCCTCTTCGCAGGCATCGAGTGATGTCAACCAGCTCACTGGCAAGGCTAAGGAGATTGGCTTTCCGCTCTACGTGAAGGCAGTTGCCGGCGGCGGCGGTCGCGGCATGCGCAAAGTCGACAGCGAGGACCAGCTGGTTGAGTCGTTGCAGGCCGCAATGCGCGAGGCGGAGGGTGCCTTCGGAGATCCTCGAGTTTTTCTTGAGCAGGCGGTAATTCGTCCTCGACACATTGAGGTTCAGATTCTGGCTGATATGCACGGCAACATAATTCACCTGCACGAGCGTGACTGCTCGATCCAGCGTCGCAACCAGAAGGTTGTTGAGATTGCCCCGGCCCCGAACCTCGACGACACTTTGAGGCAGCAGCTCTTCGTTGATGCCGTGGCCTTTGCCAAAGAGATTGGCTACCAGAATGCCGGCACGGTCGAGTTCCTGATTGAAACCGTCGGACCCAACACCGGCAAGCACGTCTTCATCGAGATGAACCCGCGCATCCAGGTCGAGCACACCGTCACCGAAGAAATCACCGATGTCGACCTGGTGCAGTCGCAGCTCAGAATCGCAGCCGGCGCAACTTTAGAAGAGTTGGGTCTGCGTCAATCCGAGATTAAGCCTCACGGCTTTGCGATGCAGTGCCGTATCACCACTGAGGATCCAGCTCAGGGATTTAGGCCCGACACAGGAAAGATCACCACCTACCGTTCGCCGGGTGGTGCCGGTATTCGCCTCGATGGTGGAACGGTCACGACAGGTGCAGAGGTTTCTCCTCACTTCGACTCGCTGCTGGTGAAGCTCATCACCCGCGGCAGGGACTTCCGAAGTGTCGTTGAACGAGGCAAGCGTGCTCTAGCGGAATTCCGAATCCGCGGCGTTGCCACCAACATCAACTTTCTGCAGGCGGTTCTGAATGACGAGACCTTCGCCTCAGGAGAGCTCTCCACCCACTTCATAGATGAGCGTCCCGAGCTGTTCCAGGCCAAAGTGTCTAGAGACCGCGGTTCCAAGGTGGTTCAGTGGCTGGCCGAGGTCACCGTCAACAAGCCCTACGGCACCAGGGAGGGCAAGCTAGAGCCCGAGCTAAAGCTGCCAGCCATCGATATCTCAAAGCCTGCCCCCAAGGGTTCCAAGCAGCTGCTCGATGAATTGGGTCCTGAGGGTTTTGCTCGCTGGATGCGCGAGCAGACCAGAGTTTTGGTCACGGACAGCACGTTCCGAGACGCACACCAGTCCCTGCTAGCTACCAGGGTCCGGGGCAAGGATCTGGTTGCGGTAGCCCCTTACGTTGCTCGCATGACCCCTAACTTGCTTTCGGTTGAAGCCTGGGGCGGTGCTACCTACGACGTCGCACTGAGATTCTTGGGCGAAGACCCATGGCGCAGGCTCGAGAGGCTTCGCGAAGCCATGCCAAACATTTGCATTCAGATGCTGCTGCGTGGGCGAAACACGGTTGGTTACACCCCCTACCCCGAGCAGGTCACCAATAGCTTCATCAAAGAAGCTGCCAAGACTGGCGTCGACATCTTCCGTATCTTTGATGCCTTGAATGATGTCAACCAAATGTCACCAGCTATTAGGGCCGTGCGTGAGGAAACCGGCTCACTGGCCGAGGTTGGTATCAGCTTTACGGGAAATCTTGCCGACCCCGCCGAGAAGCTCTACAACCTCGACTATTACCTCAAGCTCGCAGACCAGATTGTCTCTGCCGGCGCTCACGTGCTCGCAATCAAGGACATGGCGGGACTGCTGAGGCCAGCGGGAGCAAAGATGCTGGTCGGCGCTTTGCGCGAGCGCTTCGATTTGCCGATTCACCTACACACGCATGACACTGCTGGCGGCCAGTTGGCAACCTTGCTCACGGCCATTGAAGCGGGCGTTGACGCGGTTGACGTTGCCTCGGCGCCGATGGCGGGAACTACCTCGCAGCCTTCGGCCTCGGCTTTGGTTGCGGCGCTGGCTCACACCGAGCGTGACACCGAAATGGATCTTGACGCTGTCACCGACCTAGAGCCTTACTGGGAGGCGGTCCGCAAGGTCTATGCGCCTTTTGAGTCGGGACTGCCGGGTCCAACCGGTCGTGTTTATCGCCACGAGATTCCAGGTGGTCAGCTTTCCAACCTGCGTCAACAGGCAATCGCGCTGGGCCTTGGGGATCGTTTCGAGCTCATCGAAGAAATGTATGCGGCAGCCAACGAGATTCTTGGTCGCCCACCTAAAGTAACGCCGTCTTCTAAGGTGGTGGGTGACCTAGCCCTGCACTTGGTCGCGGTTGGAGCTGACCCCAAGGACTTCGAAGCGAACCCGCAGAACTACGACATCCCCGACTCCGTGATTGGCTTCATGGCTGGTGAGCTTGGAGATCTGCCATTTGGGTGGCCAGAGCCTTTCCGCACCAAGGTGCTGGCTGGTAAGAAGATCAATATCGAGATCGCACCGCTTAGCCCCGAGGACTCTAAGAAGCTCGAAAGCGGCGACAGCAAGACGATTCGCAGCACCCTAAACCACCTGCTGTTTCCAGCACCAACCAAAGAATTCGAGCGGATCCGCGAGACCTACGGTGACCTGGACAATGTGAGCACCATCGACTACCTCTACGGTCTGGACGCCGAGACTGAGCATGTCGTCGAGTTGCGCAAGGGACTGCAGCTGTTTGTGGGCCTTGAGGCGATTGGTGAAGCCGATGGCAA
Organism: Aquiluna sp.; assembly: GCA_964202305.1. GTDB lineage: Bacteria > Actinomycetota > Actinomycetes > Actinomycetales > Microbacteriaceae > Aquiluna. The sequence continues at coordinate 812 of CAXNHX010000012.1, read as the reverse complement.
GGGTCTAAGAAAAGTGATGACCAAGCTAAATGGTCAACTCAGGCCGGTTACGGTTCGGGATCACTCAATTCAAATCACGACCAGTTCGGCGGAGAAGGCTGATTCGAATAACCCCTCGCACGCCGCCGCACCTTTCACCGGCGTTGTCACCCCCAAGGTTGAGGTTGGCCAGGTGGTTGCTGTCGGAGATGTGATTGCCTCAATCGAGGCAATGAAAATGGAAGCTAGCATCACAGCGCCGGTGGCGGGGAAGATTGTGCGGCTTGGAATCCAAGGTCCGACACCGGTTGAGGGCGGCGACTTGATCGCCGTGATCGAATAGGAACCTCGTGCCCGGCGAGCATTCCTCAAGCTCATCGCTGTTGAGGTTCACCATCATTGTTTTTGGAGTGACTCTTGAGCGTTAGGGAGATTCGGCTCTTTGGTGACCCGGTTCTAAAAAGTCGCTGTGCTGAGATTGTGGATTTTGAGCGAGCAAAAACGCTGATCCAAGACTTGATTGACACTACTTCTTTGCCGGGCAGAGCCGGGGTTGCAGCCAACCAAATTGGTGTTGAGTTGCGCGCCTTCTCTTACAACGTTGACGGCGAGATTGGTTACCTAATCAACCCTCAGATTGTGAGCGTTGAGGGTGAGCCCGAGCTAATCGATGAGGGTTGCCTATCGGTTCCCGGGCTCTGGCAGAAGGTTTTGCGCTATCCGATCGCCACCGCAAGAGGCTTTCAGTTGGACGGGACCGAAATTGAAATCAGGGGAGAGGGGTTGCTGGCCCAGGCTCTCCAACATGAGGTTGATCACCTCGATGGTTTCCT
>CAXNHX010000011.1:0-20172 GCA_964202305.1 Aquiluna sp. | reverse complement strand
CCTGAAGTAGTAACCCAACTGATTTATCCCCTGCAGGGCTTGCCTTGCAGGGGATTCTTCTTTTCTCTTGTCACACTTGTCCCACGGCCAAATCCGAAATCAAGTCCTGGGAGCAAGAGATGGGGATTCAATCAAGCAATCAGTTGCTTGCCCTATCACGCTCAACAACAAAACCCAGAACATCAAAAGCACGCGCAATAGTTAGTGCAGCCTTAGCAATACTGCTCAGCTCATTGGCTGCCCCAGCTGCAGCATTTGACCAGGGAAACCTTAGAGAGACAGGGCCACGGCAGCAGCCAGTGGTTATGGGTGTTGCAAGTTCATCAATAGTTGCTGCCGGTGACTGGGTGCTGATCACCGGGTCTGGGTTTGATCAGGTCACCGCGGTCTTTATTGATGCAACCAAGACTGAGCACCTTATGCAATCAAGCTCAAGGTTGAGCATCTTGATCCCAAAGGGCGCTAACCCCGGTGATGCGCTGCTCAGACTAGAGGGTGACTATGGCAGCATCTCCAAGCAGTATTTGTTTGAGGTAATTGCACAATCCGAGAGCTCTCAATCAGGAGACTCAGAACCAAGGGTTACGGTTGGCACCTTCCAGGGTTATGCCGCCGTCTACACCAAGAACTTCAAGGGATATTCCCTCAAGATATCAATCGCTGACAAAGAGCGATTGATAGATGAGCTTGACTCTAACTACACTCAGAACCTAACCAAAGTTGGGGTTGGTAGAACCGTCACAGTCATGGTTTATTTGGGCAACAAACTGGTCAAAGTCCAAGAGATTACCATTCAGTAAGAATTTCGAAACCGATCTGGCGGACTAGCTCAAGCGCCGCCTGAGCCAAGACTGTATTTTGCGCGCTATCGCTATCGCTTAACCCTTTCAGGTTTCGACTAGAGGGAGAGTAAAACCAGTGACATTGCCATCACGCTCATGCCGAGCATGAAGCCATAAACCGTGAGGTGACCGCGAGCTGAGTTCTTTGCGGTTGGTAGCAGGGTGTCAATAGCTAGGAAGGTCATTACTCCCGCAACCGCAGCGAAGATGATTCCAAGTAGGAAGTCGCTCAAGAACGGGGCCAGAATCAAAAAGCCAATTACTGCTCCTGCAGGCTCTGCAAGACCCGATAGGAAGCTGAGCCTGAAGGCCTTGAGTCTGGACTTGGTGGCGTAGTAAACAGGCACCGAGACGGCAATGCCCTCGGGGATGTTGTGCATGGCGACAGCCACCGCTAAAGCGATACCGATTTGTGGGTCATCAAGCACCAAGAGGAAGGTTGCTAGGCCCTCAGGAAAGTTGTGGATGGCAATTGCCAGAGCTAGAAAGACTCCCATCTTGAGAAGTCTCTCCTTCTCGATTCCAACACCCTCTATCGGGCTTTGAGGGGCGTCTAGAAGCTCTACGCGCGTGTTTTCATGAGGGTTAGCTCCTGATGGCACGAGGGCGTCAATCAAGGCCATTAGGACCATGCCAGCAATCAAGGCTCCCGCCGCAATCGCGGCAGCCTCAATGCTGCCCGTTTCGGACTGGATATAGCCTTTGGCCTTGGGGAGGATCTCTGCAAACGAGAGGTAGATCATCACTCCGGCCGAGAAGCCCATTGAGAGTGCGAAGAAGCTCTTGTTGGTGGTCTTAGCAAAAAAGGCGATGGTGGAACCAATACCCGTTGCAAGTCCGGCAAACAGCGTGACGGCGAAGGCGAGTACCAATGCGCTATCCATCTGTTGCCTTTCTTGAGGGGAAGAAAAAGCCGGCTAGAGAATTCTCTCAGCCGGCCTCTTGCTTAGTTTTTAAACTAGTGCTTGCCGCCGCAGCCGCAAGTGTCTTTACCGCAATTGCAATCCATGGTCGCCTCCTTAGAAGTCCCAGTCGTCGTCAGTGGTTGATTCGTGCTTGCCGATTACGTATGAGGAGCCAGAACCGGAGAAGAAGTCGTGGTTCTCATCGCTTGATGGGCTCAGTGAGCTCAAGATAGCTGGAGAAACATCGCAGTCATCCTTCGGGAACAGCGGGTCAAAGCCTAGGTTCATCAGGGCCTTGTTGCCGTTGTAGTGGAGGAACTTCTTGACGTCGTGGGTCAGTCCGATCTCGTCATAGAGGTCTGCGGTGTACTTGATCTCGTTCTCGTAGAGCTCGAGGAGTAGGTCGTAGGTGTAGCCGCGTAGCTCGTCCTGACGCTCCTTGGAAGCCTCGTTGTAGCCGAGCTGGAACTTGTAACCGATGTAGTAACCGTGGATGGCCTCATCGCGAATGATCAGGCGAATTAGGTCAGCGGTGTTGGTTAGCTTTGCCCTGGATGACCAGTACATCGGTAGGTAGAAGCCTGAGTAGAACAAGAATGACTCAAGCAATGTTGAGGCAACCTTGCGCTTTAGTGGGTCATCACCCTGGTAGTAGCCGAGGATGATCTCTGCCTTCTTCTGCAGGTAAGGGTTGTCCTCAGACCAGCGGAACGCCTCGTCGATCTCAGCGGTGGAGCTCAGGGTTGAGAACACCGAGGAGTAGCTCTTGGCGTGGACAGACTCCATGAAGGCGATGTTGGTGATGACAGCCTCTTCGTGCTGAGTTCTGGCGTCTGGCATCAGGCTCATGGCACCGATGGTGCCCTGAATGGTGTCCAGCATGGTCAAACCAGTGAAGACGTGCATGGTGAGCTTCTGCTCGTGTGGACGCAGGGTTCCCCAGGACTGAATGTCATTGGATAGTGGGACCTTCTCAGGCAGCCAGAAGTTCTGAGTGAGGCGGTTCCAGACGTCTAGGTCTACGGAGTCCTCAATCTTGTTCCAGTTGACGGGACGGCTAATCAGTTTGGTCTTTTCCATTTCGATTTTCCTTATTCCTAGAGCATGCAGCTGACGCAGTTTTCGACCTCGGTGCCCTCAAGGGCGGCCTGTCGAATGCGGATATAGTAAATGGTCTTGATGCCCTTCTTCCACGCATAAATCTGTGCGCGGTTGACATCACGAGTGGTAGCAGTGTCCTTGAAGAAAAGGGTCAGAGATAGCCCCTGGTCTACGTGCTGGGTCGCAGCGGCGTAGACATCGATGATCTTCTCGGGACCAACCTCGTAGGCGTCCTCGTAGTACTCCCAGGTTTCCTCAGACAAGAACGGTGCTGGGTAGTAAACGCGACCGAGCTTGCCCTCTTTACGAACCTCGATGCGAGATGCGATTGGGTGGATCGAGCTGGTCGAGTTGTTGATGTAGGAAATCGAACCGGTTGGTGGCACGGCCTGCAGGTTCTGGTTGTAGATACCGTGCTTCATAACCGACTTCTTTAGTTCTTCCCACTCAGCCTGAGTTGGAATTGCAACACCAGCCTTGTCAAAGAGCTCCTTCACCTTTGGGGTGGCAGGTGCCCAACTCTGGTTCACGTACTTGTCGAAGTACTCACCGGTGGCGTAGGTGGAGTTCTCGAAGTTGTGGAAGTGGCTCTTTCGCTCAATGGCAATCTTGTTTGATGCCTTGATGGCGTGGAAGACCACGGTGTAGAAGTACATGTTGGTGAAGTCGATTGACTCCTCGGAACCGTAGTGGACCTTCTCGCGGGCCAGGTAGCCGTGCAGGTTCATCTGACCAAGACCAATTGCGTGGCTCTTGTGATTACCGTCTGAGATGGAGCGAACGCTCTCGATGTTTGACATGTCCGAGACAGCGGTTAGCGCGCGGATGGAGGTCTCGACGGTCTTACCGAAGTCTGGTCCATCCATTGCCATCGCGATGTTCATTGAACCCAGGTTGCAGGAGATGTCCTTACCGATGTTGTCGTAGCTCAGGTCCTGGTTGTAGGTGGTTGGAGTGTTCACCTGCAGAATCTCAGAGCAAAGGTTAGACATGTTGATGCGACCCTGAATTGGGTTGGCACGGTTCACGGTGTCCTCATACATTACGTATGGGTAGCCGGACTCGAACTGCAGCTCCGCAATGCGCTCGAAGAGCTCACGTGCCTTGATCTTGGACTTCTTGATTCTTGGGTCATCAACCATCTCGGCGTACTTCTCGGTAACCGAGATGTCGCCGAATGGAACGCCGTAGACCTTCTCGACGTCATATGGGGAGAACAGGTACATGTCCTCGCCGCTCTTGGCAAGCTCCAGGGTGATGTCTGGAACAACGACACCGATCGATAGGGTCTTGATTCTTGTCTTCTCGTCAGCGTTCTCACGCTTGGTGTCCAAGAAGCGCAGGATGTCTGGGTGGTGAGCGTTTAGGTAGACGGCACCGGCACCCTGACGAGCACCCAGCTGGTTGGCGTAGGAGAAGCTGTCCTCCAAGAGCTTCATCACTGGGATGATGCCGGAGGACTGGCCCTCAATCTTCTTGATGGGTGCACCGTATTCACGGACGTTGGAAAGGGATAGAGCAACACCACCACCGCGCTTGGAAAGCTGCAGGGCTGAGTTGATGCCACGGGCAATCGACTCCATGTTGTCCTCGATGCGAAGTAGGAAGCAGGAGACGAACTCTCCACGCTGCTTCTTACCGCAGTTCAAAAATGTTGGGGTGGCAGGCTGGAAGCGACCAGCGATGATCTCCTCGACCAGGTTGATTGCGATGTCCTCGTCACCGGCTGCCAGAGTTAGGGCAACCATGACAACGCGGTCCTCGAAGCGCTCAAGGTAGCGGGAGCCATCAAAAGTCTTTAGTGCGTAGCCGGTGTAGAACTTGTAGGCACCCATAAAAGCCTCGAAGCGGAACTTCTTGGAGTAGGCCAGAGTGTCCAGCTTCTCGATGAACTCGAAGGAGTACTGGTCCAGGATGTCCTTCTCGTAATACTCGTTCTCAACCAGGTAGTCCAGGCGCTCCTTCAGGCTGTGGAAGAAGACTGTGTTCTGGTTGACGTGGTCTAGGAAGTACTTGCGAACCGCAATCTTGTCCTTCTCCAGCTGAAGTTTCTGATCCTGACCCCAGAGGTTGATCATGGCGTTCAGGTCTTGGTAGCTGAGTGTGCTCTCGAGACCGGACTTACCGGTTAGATTTCCACGGTCGTCCGCTAGTTCTACGATTTGGTTTGCCACAGCTTGGCCAGCCTTTCTTTTACTTCAACTACGTCTTCTGGAGTTCCGGTGATCTCAAACTTGTAGAGCACTGGAACACCAAGCTTTTCGGCAACCAGGTCGCCTGCTTTGCAGAAGTGAGCACCAAAGTTGGTGTTTCCCCCTGCGATAACCGCCTTGACGTGCTTGCGGTTCGCTGGATTGTTCAGAAACTTGATGACCTGTTTCGGAACAGTGGAGGTGTCATTGCCACCCCCATAGGTTGGGACTATTAGAACGCTGTCCCGATCGTGAACAAACTCAGCTGCATCCTCGGTCTTTAGTGGAATCCGAATCGCATTTGGATCGAGCTTGTCGACAAACCGCTTGGTGTTTTCCGAGACGCTCGAGAAGTAGACCAGATCGAACATCTCATAACCCCGACTAGGCGCTGATGGCCTGGATGCGGTCCATGCGGAACCCGCTCCAGTGGTCATCTCCAGAGACGACTACTGGTGCTGCGGTGTAACCCATGGTCTTCACCATCTCTAGGGCGACCGGATCTTGGCTCATGTCAACCTCTTCGTAATCGATTTGGTTGCGCTGCAGCATGCGCTTAGTGCTGTCGCACTGAACGCAGGCAGGAAGCGTGTAGACAGTTACCGCCATTGGTCTCTCCTAGTGTCTAGGGCTCAGGTTTCTGGGCCCATTTTGGTAAATTTTGTCGAAATTTCTAACGAATTTCGGAACCCCTACGTTAGCACTTAACCACTACATGTAGTACCGAATCGCCAAAAAATTCACTTATTTAGTTATTTCTTGAACATTAACCCACAACTTGAACTTTAGGCTGGTAGAAACTCCCGCGTGTCGTGGGTTGTTTACCTAAAAACCTTTTTTCAAGCTCTACAAGCTGTAGAATTGACCCTCGAGAGGGGCGAAAAGTATGCCCCCTGCTACCGACAATTTAGGAAACGACATGCCGCGGGTATCTCTTCGTCGTCGGTCGAGTTGCCGCACCGCAGGTACTGAGGGCAAATTTCGACCATGAAAGCATGTTGGGCCGCTATCCTTCGAGGGTGTTACTAGCCCGAGCCTCCAATAGGGGCAGGGTTGTAACCTCAGGCGAAGACCTTTCAAAGAAGCTCCTTTTGAGCTACATCTTCATTCTTGCGCTCTCGATGAGCCTGATTCCTTTCACCATTGACCCCTACCTCCCAGCCTTCCCGGAGATTGCCGATTTCTACGGTGTTCCCAATGGCACGGTTCAGGCATCGCTCACCGGAGTCACGCTCGGTATTGCGCTCGGGCAGTTGATTCTTGGGCCACTCTCCGATGCCTTTGGTCGTAGGCCACTGCTGCTGATTGCCATCGCAGGCTTTGGGGTTAGTGCCGCTCTGGTCTTCTTTGTTCAAGACTTCGAGGCCTTCTTGTTGCTTCGGTTTGCCATGGGCTTCTTCGCCGCCGGAGGCGATGTCATATCCCGGGCGATCGTGCGCGATCTCTATCGCGGGCAACCGATGCAACAGATGCTGGCTCGGATATTCCTCATCCAGTCGCTCGCGCCAATCATTGGGCCAATTGTTGGCTCACAGCTCACCGAGATCATGATCTGGCAGGGCGTCTTCTTGGTCTTCGGCTTCGTTGGGATAGTGCTGGCGCTTTTGGCTTCCAGGCTTCTAATTGAGACCCTGCCAAAGTCAGCTCGCCGCTCAAGCACCCCAGCAGGTCTTGCCAGGGGATACCGCTCGGTCTTGAATGACCGGATCTACATCGGACTTATGTTCTACGGAGCCTTCCAATTGGCGGCGCTGTTTGCCTATCTGAACACCGTGCCATTTCTCTTTCAGGACACCTTCGGCCAGTCACCCAGTGAGTTTGGAGTCTGGATTGCGGTGAATGCGCTTGCAAGCTACATCGGCGTGCAGGTCGGATCCAGGCTGGCCAAGGTCTTTAGGGGCCAGTGGCTACTCGCCTGGTATTCGGGCCTTGGCATCTTGGTTGGTGTCGCCTTGATGGCAACTGCCGGGACCAACATCTGGTGGGCGGAGGCGCTGTTCTTCTGCCAGCTGTTCCTGTTTGGCGCGGGCATTACAACCATTCCCACCATCGCGCTTTATAACCACGGCAAGGAGGCCGGCACGGCCGCCTCGCTGCTGGGTGTTTTCAACTTCAGCCTCACCAGCCTGGTGTCGGTGCTGTTTGCAGCCCTCAAGACCGACACCACCTATGACGTTGGGGCAATCATCGCCCTACTGTTCTTTATCTCGCTCTCCGCGCTAATCTTCATAACCCGGCCCTGGAGGGTGCCAGATCTGAGGAGAGGCTGATGCTAAGAACCGCATCGCTACGAGACACCGATCAAATTCTTGGTTTGTGCAACGCCCATGAATATCGGGTTGATAAAGACGTCGAACCCATGTCCAGAGCCGACATCGAGCTAAACATCAAAGGCGTTGGAGAACCCGGCCACACCATCGTCTGGGAGCAGGCCGGCGAGATAACGGCAGTCTGCTTTGTCTTCAGCGACATTGGTCGCAAGCGCGCAGAACTCGACCTGTTCTATCTAGCCTCGCTACCTCAAGCCGAGGACGTCTTCGCGGCTGCGCTTAGTCATCTCAAGTCCCTCGACAGAGGCTTCGAAGTTATGAGCTCTGCGAACCAAAAGGACGAGCAAACGCTTGGCTTGATTCAATCGTTTGGCTTTAAGTTCTATCGCAACTATTGGAAGCTGGTTCGGCAAAACAAGAGCGATGCGTTCCCATCCTTGCCTGAGGGTGTCGAGATCAAGCAATTGCCCTTCAACGACAACGCCAATCTCTACTGGCGTTTAGAGATGGACAGTTTCGCCGAGCACTTTGGCTTTAAGTTCGTGGAGTTTGAACCCTGGTTCGCAGCGCGAAAAGACGATTCCCTAATCGACCAGCAGGGTTCTTTTGTGATCTACAAAGACGGTGTTGCCGCCGGCTACCTCATCTCCTCCAATGGCCGCGAAGAGTTGCAGGGTGGCTTTATCGACAAGCTCGGCGTTATCAAGGCGATGCAGGGCAAGGGCCTAGGGCGAAAGCTTCTCCAGCACGGCATTGCCTACAGCGCTCAAAAAGGCCACACCTCAATCGCTCTGGGCGTGGACTCGGGAAACGAGTCGGGGGCAATATCACTGTACGAGTCGGTTGGCTTTGAGCCACACGTGGTGTGGAGTGCCTACCGTCTACCCGAACTTCTCTGAGCTATCCAAACTCCCAGCACAATAACCACTGCGCCAACCGGCTCATACCAGTGCAGCGTCTCGCTCAACAGCAGCACTCCCCAAATAGAGGCAATCATGGGGTTCGTATAGGTCACCAGCGATGCGGTGGCACTGCCAGCCTTGGCAATCACGCCGTGGAACAGGCTGTAGGCAAAACCACTGCCCAAAACCCCCAGGGCCAACAGCGCGCCAACGGTTTCAACCCGCGGCTCAGCAACAAACAAGGGTCCTGTTAGTAGATAGATCGGCAGCAGGGTGAGAGCGCTAGTTGAAACCTGAACCGCTGCCGTCGTCACACCGGGCAACTGCATCGGGGTGATGTATTTGCGAATGTAGGGTCCGCCGATGCCGTATGACACGGTGGCCGCCAGCAGGGCGAGAATCGCCATGGGATCGTTGTCACCAAAACCCTGCCAGGCGGCGAGTGTGATGGAGACTCCGACAAAACCAATTGAGAGGCCCACAAGGATGTTGGCCGTGATCTTCTCGGTGCGGTAGATAACCAGAATCGAGAGCAGGGTGAACATCGGGGTTGCCGCCCCAATGATTGCAGCCAAGATGCTGGTAGTTGATTGCTGAGCAAAAGAGAACAGCGAGAAGGGAATCGCGGACATAAAGAGCCCCGCGATCCAGATGTGGTAAAGCTGGCTAGCAGTCTTCGGAAAGGCCTGCTTCAGAGCTAGCCCCAGCAAAGTCATCGCGATGCCACCAAGGGCGGTGCGCCAAAATGCCACACCAAAAAATGTGGTTAGTTGCAGCGAGAGTTCGGTGAATAGAAAGCTCGAACCCCAAATCAGGGCCATGGGGGTGAAGAGCCAAATCCAATGCGTGCGCACCAGATAACGCTAGTGGCTAGCTGGTCTGGATTTCAGTTCTGTCGCCCGACCAAAGCGTGTGGAACGAGCCTTCGGCATCCACGCGCTTGTAGGTGTGAGCACCAAAGAAGTCTCGCTGACCCTGCACCAGTGCAGCTGGCAAGCGCTCCGCCCTAAGACCGTCGTAGTAGCTCAGGCTCGATGCAAAGGCCGGGGTTGGAGTTCCGGTTAGTGCACCCATCGCCACGATCTCGCGCCACGAAGCCAAGTTGGCATCGATAGCGCTCACGAAGTATTCGGCGAACAGCAGGCTGAGAAGCTTCTCATCCTTGCGGTAGGCATCGGTGATGCGGTTCAAGAACTGAGCGCGAATGACGCAGCCACCGCGCCAAATCTTTGCAACCTCACCAAGGTTGATATCCCAGTTGTGCTCCTTGGCACCTGCCCTAATGGCATCAAAGCCTTGCGCGTAGGCAACAATCTTGGAGGCATACAGCGCTCTGCGGACTGCCTCAACAAAAGCTGGCTTGTCCTCCACGGTCCAGGTTTGCGCTTGAGCGGGAAGCTCTGGCTTTCCGGCTCGCTGAGCTGCCTGAGAGGAAAGGCTTCGTGCAAATACAGCCTCGGCAATTCCAGAGACTGGGGTGCCAAGATCAAGCGCGGTCTGCACGGTCCAGACTCCGGTGCCCTTCGATCCAGCCTGGTCCAGAATCACATCAACCAGTGGCTTGCCAGTCTTGGCATCGACCTGCTTCAAAACCTCAGCGGTGATCTCGATCAGGTAGCTTTCGAGTTCACCCTTGTTCCACTCGCCAAAGATCTCGGCAATCTCGGCGGGGGAGAAGCCACCGGCCTTGCGCAGCAGGTCGTAGGCCTCGGCAATTAGCTGCATATCCGCGTATTCGATGCCGTTGTGAATCATCTTCACGAAGTGACCGGCACCGTCGGCCCCGATGTGGGTCACGCAGGGTTCACCCTCTGCAACCGCGGCGATGGTCTCAAGAATTGGGCCCAGAGTCTTGTATGCCTCTTTGGTGCCACCAGGCATGATCGAGGGCCCCAGCAGAGCTCCCTCCTCACCACCGGAGATGCCCGCACCAACGAAATTGATGCCGAGGGCGGCAACTTCCTTCTCGCGACGAATGGTGTCTGTGAACAGCGCGTTGCCACCATCCACGATGATGTCACCCTCGGAAAAGCGTGCCTTTAGAAGATCGATTACGGCATCGGTACCGGCACCGGCCTGCACCATGATGATGGCGGTTCTGGGGGACTGCAAAGAAGCCACGAACTCATCGATGGTCTCTGAAGCGATGAAGCTTGCCTCCGGGTGAGCCTCAACGAGTGCGGCTGTTTTGTCGGAGGAGCGATTAAAGATCGCAACCGAGTTGCCCTCACGGGAGGCTAGGTTGCGAGCGAGGTTTGAACCCATAACGGCCAGACCAATAACTCCAATATTTGCTTTTGCGGTCATTAGATTTCCTAAGCGGTTGAAAGAAAAAGAGTTAGCGCTCGTCATTGGGCGTCGGGTAGCTCAAGGTTAGCGCAATCCTTCCCGCTTGCGCCCAGCCGCCCTAGGATTTGGCCTCTGTCGACTTAGGGTTGAGGCATCATGTTGAAAAGAAGTTCTGGTTTTGCCGTTGCCCTAGCCATTTTGGTGGCGACCCTGTTTCCAACCCCCGCCTATGCGCAGGGCTGCACCCCAGAACGCCAGCTGTCTTCAAAGAACATAGTTCAGCTTCACGCCGAGGTGAGAAATGCTGCCACTGGCGAGGTGCTGTTCGAGACCCGAGCTGCTGAGGCTCAGCGCACCGCATCAGTGATGAAGCTGCTAACCGCAGCGGTGGCTCTAGATGTTCTGGGTCCGGATCACCAGGTCACCACCAGCGTGTATTCGGATCCGGCTGACCCCGGTGCCATTTACCTGGTTGGTGCCGGTGACCCAACGCTCTCTCGCATGCCAGGCAACGTCACCTCCTATTACGCCAAGGGGCCCAAGCTCGACACCTTGACGCGGCTAATTGCCGACTGGTCGAGCCAGAGCGGGACTGCCATAACCAGTGTCCGCATCGACAACTCGCTGTTCGGTGGTGATGACGAGTGGCATCCAACCTGGAACAAGCGCGGCCTATCGGATGGCTACATGGCTCCAGTCTCTGCGCTGCAGATTGACGCTGGGCGTTTGACCTCGAAATACAACTCGCTGCGTTGGCTCGCCCGCCGCACGGCAACACCGGTTGATCAAGCCGGAGAGCTCTTCGTTGCTTCGCTGAACAAGCGCAAACTCGCAACTGGTTTAACTGCAACCGAAGCCAAACTCCCGGAGGGGGCAGTTGTAATTGCTTCGGTGCAGTCCAGACCGATGCGGGAGTGGATTGTGAATCTGCTAAAGGTCTCGGACAACACTTTGGCCGAGAACATCGCCAGGATCGCCTCTTTGAAGGCGGGCTTTGACGGCAGCATGCAATCGCTAACACCCCTTTACAAGCAGGTGCTTAGTGCTCGTGGCATAGACGTTTCAAACATTCAGATCACAGATGCCTCGGGTCTCTCTAAAGACAATGCCGTGCCAGCGAGTGTCGTGAATGACCTTCTCGAACTGGTGAAGCAGGAGGTGGGTGACTACGAGGTGATTACCCAGGGCCTTCCAGTTTCAGGTTCGAAAGGTTCGCTCCGCACCCGATTTGCAACGGGAAATCTCGCAGAAGCTCGGGGCAAGGTGGCGGCAAAGACTGGCTTTATCACCACCGGCTACTCGCTTGCGGGTTTCTTGACCGCCCGGGATAAGACTGAGCTGATATTCACCGTCTATAACCTGAGCAACCAAACTCGAATAAATCAGCGCAACGCGATGGACAACCTGATCTATCGCTTCTACCAGTGCGGGGAAAAACTGTCCCAATAACTGCGCACTCTTGGTGCCATAATCAACAACTATGAACCAAGACGCGTATCCAGCCTGGAATCTAGATCTCGATGTTGCAGCCTTCATGTGGCCTGCAGAAAACCCAAAGGCCAACATCTTGCTGCAGCACGGGCTCGGTGAATACACCACCCGCTACGTGCACCAGTACTCGGAGCTGATTCCCAAGCTGAACGAACTTGGCTTCAACGTCTACGGCTTTGACCTCCCCGGCCACGGCTACACCAAGGGTGTGCGAGGACTAGTGAACATGCATGAGGCGCTCGAGCTTCACCTAAAGGCCAGAGCTGCAATCCCTGCGGGACTTCCCTTGTTTTTGTTGGGTCACTCACTTGGCGGCCTAGTCACCATTGGTTCCATAATGAAAAAGCAGGATGGTCTGGCCGGAGCGGTGATCTCGTCATCGGCGATGCAGAAGCCCTCATCGATCTTTGAGCGCACCCTTGGCGCCGTAATGGCAAAGCTAAAGCCCGAGGGCCCAATGCCACTGCCCCGTCCCGGCACCGAAGCGCTAACTCGAGACCTGGATCTTGTGAAGGTGATTGATGCCGATCCTCTAATGGACACCGGCAAGGCTAGGAACCTAGTGGCCAATACCATCCTTGAAGTTTCGGACCAGGTTTGGGGCTGGGCCGCTAACTGGAAGCTTCCGGTTTTGTTTATTCACGGCGACAAGGACACCTCCACTGATCACCGCAACTCCCAGGCTCTGTTCAAGGCGATCAGCGCAAGTGACAAGAACCTTCTTGTTTATCCAGGTGGCTATCACGAGCTACTGAACGACACCATCAAGGACGAGGTGCTACCCGCAGTCCTAGGTTGGTTGCGAACTCGCATCTAGCTGAGTGAAATCAATTCCGCGTAGCCCTCGTTCCAGTGGTCTTCGACACCATCCGGGAGGATCAAGACTCGCTCTGGATTGAGGGCTTGAACGGCACCAACATCGTGACTCACGAGTACGACCGCTCCGGTGAAGGTTGAAAGCGCGCGAAGAATTTCTTCTCTGGATGCAGGGTCAAGGTTGTTGGTGGGCTCATCGAGCAACAGCACGTTCGCACTCGAAACCACCAGAGCTGCGAGAGCGAGCCTGGTCTTCTCGCCTCCGGAGAGCACCCCAGCGGGTTTGTTGACATCGTCACCGGTGAAGAGAAAGGAACCTAAGACTTTTCTGGCATCGGTGTCACCAAGCTGTGGAGCTTGGTCTTGCATGTTCTGCAACACGGTTTTCTTTATGTCCAGGGTCTCGTGCTCCTGTGCGAAGTAACCAATCTTGAGCCCGTGACCAGGCTCTAATTGACCGGTGTCGGGCTTATCCACCCCGGCCAAGATTCGAAGAAGTGTGGTCTTTCCCGCTCCGTTTAGACCAATGACCACAACCTTGCTGCCCTTGTCAATGGCAAGGTCCACGGCGGTGAAGATCTCGAGTGAGCCATAGCTCTTTGAGAGGTTGCTTGCCATCAGTGGCGTGCGACCACAGGGAGCGGGGTCGGGGAACTTGATCTTTGCGACGCGATCTTTTTCTCTGACGTCATCGAGGCCATCCAACAGGCGTTCCGCGCGCTTCAGCATTTGCTGAGCCGCAACTGCTTTAGTCGCCTTGGCTCCAAACTTTGCTGCTTGCAGCTGCAGTGTGCTGGCCTTCTTCTCGGCTCCGGCACGCTCGCGCTTGCGGCGCTCCTCGTCAGCTTCACGCTGGCGCAGGTATTGCTTCCAACCCATGTTGTAGATGTCGATGACCTGGCGATTGGCATCGAGGTAGAACACCTTGTTCACGGTCTCCTGCACCAGGTCGACATCGTGGCTGATCACAATCAGCCCGCCCTGGTAGTTCTTTAGAAAGGCTCTGAGCCAAACCACGCGATCGGCGTCGAGGTGGTTGGTGGGCTCATCAAGCAGCATGGTCTGGGCGTTCGAGAACAAGATTCTTGCAAGCTCGACTCTTCTCCTCTGACCACCCGAGAGGGTCTTGAGTTCCTGCTGCAGGATGCGCTCTTCGATGCCAAGGTTCGATGCGATTGCGGCAGCCTCAGCTTCGGCAGCATAGCCGCCGGCGAGGTCGAACTCCTCCTGGGCTCTCGAATACTTCTTCATGGCGGCATCGTGAATCCTGGGGTCCTCGGATGCCATATCCATGCCGGCCTTGTTGAGGCGCACAAGAATGTCTCCCAAACCTCTGGCGTTCAGGATCCTGGTCATTGCAAGTTCTTCGGGATTTCCCGAGCGTGGATCTTGAGGGAGATAGCCGATTTCACCCGAGGTGACGACTTTGCCTGCAGTCGGTTGACCCTCACCTGCGAGGATCTTGGTCATCGTAGTTTTACCAGCACCGTTTCGACCAACCAGGCCGATCTTGTCACCCTTTTGAACTCGGAAGTTCACTCCTGACATCAGGGTCCTCGCGCCGATGCGAATTTCTAGGTCTTGCACCGAAATCAAGGTTTTACTCCGAAGGGGAATTGGGGATCGGGGACAAGCCTAGGTCATTGACCTAGGCTTTTCTCTATGACCAACAGCTCTTCACCTTCCCTTGCCCCCAAGACCCTGTTTCGCATCGTCGCTGCAGCCGAGGCGGTTACCTGGGCGCTACTGATCTCGGGTCTAGTTATTCGCGCAACGGGCAATGCCCCAGAGTGGTTGATTCCTCTGGTTGGTGGAGCGCACGGTTTCACCTTTTTGAGTTACGGGGTCCTGGCAGCACTGGTTGGAGTGAACCAGCGCTGGCCAGCACTCAGAATTGTTTTGGGGGTCGCGCTAGCGATTGTTCCCTTTGCAACGGTGCCATTTGAAAGAACCGTTGCCAAGCGCGGTTACCTGGTTGGCGGCTGGCGCACGCAAGCAAGTGACAACACGCGCGATAACAGCTGGTTTGACAAGCTATTTCGCTGGTTCATTGCTAGACCGATTGTTTTGGTGGCCGTTCTAGCCACCGGCGTAGTGGTTGTCTACAACGTCCTTTTGATCCTTGGACCACCCACCAGTTGGTTCAACTAGAACTTGAGTGTTTTTTGCGAAAAGCATTGCGAAAAGTGCCTTTCACATTCGAAAAGTTCTGTGAATATGCTGAATTGGTTTTGAAATCGCCATAGTTCGATTGGCTTAATTGCGCTTTGTGGGTAACAATGGGTGGACACGAAGGAGTGATAACCGTGTCTAAAGTTTTAGACCTAAAGCACGATCAAGCCGGGTGGCGCAGCGTCCCCGCAACTCACAAACCGATAGATCCAAAGCGCGTCCAAGACCTACTCATCAAGGAGTGGGAGAAGTTCGAGAAGACTTACCCAGAGTCGGGTAAGCACAACAAGCGAGCATCAAAGTCATTGCCGCTTGGCGTTACCTCGACCTTCCAGCACTGGGACCCATACCCAATCACGATTGTCTCGGGCCGCGGTGCGTACCTGAGAGATGTTGACGGCCGCAAGCTGCTCGACCTCTCCATGGGTTTCGGCGCCATGCTCGTGGGTCACCTAAACCCAAAGGTGATCAGAGCGGTTCGCAAGGCGCTTCGTAAGACCGGAACGCTTTTTGTAACCCCATCGACAACCTCCACCGAGGCTGCCGAGCGCTTCAAGCAGCGCTTTGGGTTGGACATGCTCCGCTTTACGAACTCGGGCACCGAGTCCACGATGTATGCAATCAGGACAGCGAGAGCCGTAACCAGGCGCAAGGCTGTTGTAAAGGTTGAAGGTGGCTATCACGGTGGCTACGATCCACTGCAGGTCTCGGTAAAGCCGCCTCTGGATGAGATTGGTCCAGCTGACAGCCCAGAGCCATGGGCACCTTTTGACTCCGAGCCAGGTACCGTTCACGTTGTTCCCTACAACGACCTGGATGCTCTGGAGCGAGTCTTCAAGCAGCACGGCGATGAGATTGCCTGTTTCGTGGTCGAGCCGATTATTGAAAACCTTTCGATCATCCTGCCGGATGCTGGTTATCTAAAAGGTGTTCGCGAGCTCTGCAACCAGTACGACATCGCGCTGATCTTTGACGAAGTC
This sequence comes from Aquiluna sp., assembly GCA_964202305.1. Classification (GTDB taxonomy): domain Bacteria; phylum Actinomycetota; class Actinomycetes; order Actinomycetales; family Microbacteriaceae; genus Aquiluna. The sequence goes on along the minus strand of CAXNHX010000011.1, from coordinate 4,212 downwards.
AAGACTGGTCTGACCGCCGGTGTTGCCGGTGCTGCGAAGCGTGTTGGTGTCGAGCCAGATTTGATCACTCTTGCCAAGAGCATCGGTGGTGGCATGCCACTGGCCGCTTTTGGTGGCAAAGCCAAATACATGAACGCTGTCGTTGACGGCCGCATGGCTCACTTCGGAACCTACAACGGCAACCCCGTTTCTTGCGCCGCTGCGATCGCGGTGGACAAGCTTGCTACCAAGGAAGCCTTGGGCAAGGCCGAGGCAATCAACTATGAGACCCTCCGCAAGCTGGATGCGATTATCAACGAGTACCAGCTCCCCGCACACACCATCGGTTTTGGTGTGAAGGGCGCGTTGATCTGGAGACCCACTCCGGTTCGCAACTACCGCGACTTCAAAGCAACTGACTTTGAGGTTGCCGAGCTGAGTTGGTTGTGGGGCGTCAACCGCGGCGTGCTAACCCCTCCCGGGTTGGACGAACAGTGGTTAGTCTCCCTTGCCACCAAGCAAAAGGACATGGACAAGCTGGTTGATTCAGCCAGAGAACTGGCAAAGGCTCTTCGAAGCTAGTTGCAGCATTCATAAAGACACCCCGGCAAAGTTGTCGGGGTGTTTTTATTGACCCTGAAGTCGGTCTTGGTTGCTAGCGCTGCGGTTCTAGCATTAGAGGGTTATGTCTGAGCCACTACTCCAATACCCCAGCGAGCTACCGGTCGTAGGTCGCCGTGAGGAAATATTGGAGGCAATCAAGAATCATCAGGTGGTAGTGATTGCCGGTGCCACCGGCTCTGGCAAGACCACTCAGATTCCCAAGATGTGCCTGGAGCTTGGTCTCAAATCGATTGCTCACACCCAGCCTCGGAGAATTGCAGCTCGATCAGTTGCCGAGCGCATCTCAGAGGAGTTGCAGGTTGAACTCGGTGGCCTAGTTGGTTATCAGGTTCGCTTCACCGACAAGGTTTCAAAGCAGACCAAGATCAAGGTGATGACCGACGGCATTCTGCTCGCAGGGTTGCAGAACGATAGAGACCTCAAGCGCTACGACACAATCATCATCGATGAGGCCCACGAGCGCAGCCTAAACATTGACTTCCTGCTCGGATACCTAAAGCGGTTGACTCAATCGCGACCGGATTTGAAGGTCATCATCACCTCGGCGACCATCGATCCGGAGTCCTTCTCAAAGCACTTCGGCGGCGCCCCGATCATCGAAGTGTCTGGCAGGACCTATCCAATCGAGGTTCGCTATCGTGCGGTGCAAAAGGATGCGACGGCCGAAGACGACGTCGATGACTCCGGCACTGCCGACGATTACATCGACGGCATCGCGAAGGCCCTGCGGGAACTTGAGAAAGAACCCGATGGCGATACCCTTGTCTTTCTCTCGGGAGAGAGCGAGATTCGCGATGCCCAAGAACTGCTCGAGGGACAGGTCACCTCGGGAGTGCTTTCGAGAAATACCGAGATTCTCCCGCTTTATGGAAGGTTGTCCTCCAGCGAGCAACACCGAATCTTTGAGCCCAAGCCCAAGAACGTGGGTAGGCGCGTAATCCTCTCGACAAACGTCGCCGAGACCTCACTGACCATCCCGGGGATCAAATATGTAATCGATACCGGCACAGCCAGAATCTCGAGATACAGCCCGAGGGCCAAGGTTCAGCGCTTGCCCATTGAGGCAATCTCCCAAGCCAGCGCTAACCAGAGAGCGGGTCGCGCTGGTAGAACCAGCGATGGCATCGTGATTCGCCTCTACAGCGAAGAGGACTATCGCGCTCGCCCCGAATACACCGATCCAGAGATCCTCAGAACCAACCTTGCCGCCGTGATCCTGCAGGCAGCAACCATCGGCATTGACAACCTAAGCGAGTTCCCGTTTATCCAGCCCCCGGATGCCAGAGGCATCAAAGACGGCCTCGGCCTGCTCTCTGAACTTGGCGCACTGGAAGTTGCCGAGGGCAATGCGGTTTTGCTAACCCCGCTTGGCAAACAGCTCTCAAAGTTGCCAATAGAACCGCGCTTTGGGCGCATGCTGCTGGAAGCCAAAAAACACAGCGTCGTTCGAGAAGTCCTCGTGATTGTCGCTGGCCTCACGATTCAGGACCCGAGGGAGCGCCCCCTTGAAAAGCGGGAGCAGGCTAACCTCCTGCATGCCAGGTTCACCGATCCCAAGAGCGACTTCCTCACTTTGGTGAACCTTTGGAATCACTTGGAGGATCAGCAGCGCAAGCAATCCTCCACGCAGTTTCGAAAGCTCTGTAAAAAAGAGTTTTTGAACTATCTCCGCATACGAGAGTGGCAGGACCTGGTGCGCCAGCTCACACAGATTATTAAGCCACTTGGGCTTGAGGTTGGCGGGCCCAAGGTCAACCCCGACGGCATCCACAAATCTCTGCTGGCAGGACTGCTGTCCCAACTCGGACTCAGGCAAGAAGCCAAGAAGATTCCGGGCAAGAAGCCAAGACCCTCAAGGGAGTATTTGGGGTCTGGAGGCAAGAAGTTCATGGTCTTCCCCGGCTCCACGTTGAGCAAGGAACCACCCGAGGCAATCATGAGCGCAGAGCTGGTGGAGACCAGCGCGCTCTATGCGCGAATGAATGCCGAAATTGACACCGCGTGGGCCGAGGAGATAGCTGGCGACCTTTGCAAGCGCAGCTTCTCAGATCCGCACTGGGAGAAAAAACTTGGGGCGGTGATCGGGTTCGAAAAGGTCGTGCTGTTCGGGCTACCAATAGTCGTTTCGAGAAAGATGCAGTACTCCAAGGTTGACCCTTTGTTCTCCAGGGAGCTCTTCATTCGGCATGCTCTGGTTGAGGGTGAATGGCAATCGATTCAGCAGTTTGAGAAACGCAACAAAGAGATCATTGCCGAGCTTGCCGAAATAGCCGAGCGAACCAGGAACCCAGGGCTGATTCCCGACGAGGATGACCTGTTTCGTTTTTTCAACAACCGCATTCCGCTCGATGTCTTCTCAACTCGAAGCTTTGAGGGCTGGTGGAAGGTGGTCAAAGTCGATGAGCCCGAACTTCTAACTATTAGTCAAGAGAAGCTATTTGGGGAGCGCGTTGAAGTCCCCACCGAGAGCGATAACCCAACGCTATGGATGCAGGACGGGCAACAGCTCAAGCTCAGCTATCGCTTTGACCCGGGAGCTCTCGATGACGGAGTAACCGTTGAGGTGCCGGTCGAGCTGCTCTCGAGCGTTAGCCCGGAGAGCTTCGACTGGCTGGTCCCTGGTATGCGACTTGAGTTGGTGACCGAACTGATTCGAACTCTTCCCAAGGTCATCAGGCGAAACGTGGTGCCAGCAGCTGACTGGGCTAAAAAGATTCTGGACCTCCTTCCAGACCAGCCAAGCGGCAGCCTGACTGCGGTCCTAGCAAGCAACCTGCAGCGCTTGAGTGGGGTGAAGATTGAGGCCGGTGACTTTGATGTCGAGAAGCTACCAACCTCGCTGCGCATGTCCTATCGCATTGTTGACGAGAGCGGCCAGCAGCTTGGACTCGATAACGATGTTGAGCGGCTGAGGAGCAAACTCAAGGACCAATCGCGAGGCGCGGTCGCAAAGGTTGCGGTGAAGATTAACTCTGAACTGGAGCGCGACCTAGCGACCTGGGACTTCGATGAACTGCCCGGAGAAATCACCCTCGAAGTTGGTGCCAACCGAGTTAACGCTTTCCCGACGCTGGTCAAGCTGAAGAAGAATCAGGTTGCCATCAGGGTTTTCTCGCAGCGCTCCGATCAGCTAACGCAGCACCCACTAGGAGTCTCAGAACTTATCCGAATGGCAATTCCTTCGGTCGCAAAATACGTTGAGCAACACCTCAGTGGTGAGGAGAAACTAGCGCTGGCTGCGCTGCAGTATGCGAGCGCGGAGGGCTTTGTTCAAGACCTCTATCTAGCCATGGCCCAGAAGGAAATCCGATTACTTCAACCCAACGGGCTGATCCTCACCCGCAAAGAATTTGAGAAGGCTCGAGACATCGTGAGTGCGAATGCGTTGGAGCGAGCATTCGAGGTTGCCAAGCAATTGAGTGAGATTTCGAAGGCCCAGCGTGATGCGCTGAAGAGTATTTCCAATGCGAACGCGATGGCGTTTCTAACGGTGCTATCCGCAGAGAAGGAACACGTTGCCGAGCTGAGCCCCAAGAACCTGATTAGTGAAACTGGCTTAGATCGACTGGGTCGACTGCCTCTTTATTTCAGAGCCGTCAGCGAGCGAGT
>CAXNHX010000010.1:0-21097 GCA_964202305.1 Aquiluna sp. | reverse complement strand
CCCTCGTTGACCTCTTCGAGGCCCGCAAGCATTCTCAGCGAGGTGGACTTACCGCAACCGGATGGACCAACCAGCACCAAGAACTCGCCATCGGCGACCTCGAGGTTTAGCTTGTCCACGGCTGGCACAGTGCCGCCTGGGTAGAGACGGGTTGCATTTCTAAATGAAACTGACGCCATTGTAGTTTTCTCCTTCACCGGCAGGTACGTGCCGGACGATCCTTAGTGAATGGGCATTCGCGGTAAGCGAACCCCACAAGTATGGCACTTTACTTAGAATGTAGGAGGTTTGTAACCAAGCTGATAGATAACCAAAGGATTCCAGATGACCCTGAACCCAAAGCCAACTCGCTCAGAGCAGCGTGAAGCCGCCAGACAAAAGGCTAAGGCGCTTCGCGAGCAGAATGCGAAGAAGGAAAAGCGCAGCAAGCTGATTGTCCAGCTTTCGGTCGTGCTTGTGGCGCTGGGAATCATCGGCGGTGTAGGAGCCTTTATTGCCATCGAGGGAGCGAACCGTGCCGAGGCTCCCGTTGTTGGCGAGACTCCTGAGAACCTTTCGGACCTCGGCGGTATCAAGCTTGGGGTTGGGCTTCAGGCATTCACGCCAACCAACACCCCGGTTTTGGCAGGGGATACCGATACCCCTGAGATCGTTATTTACGTTGACTACCAGTGCCCAATTTGCCAGGCGTTTGATGTTCCAAACTCCGCACAAATTCGCTCCTGGGTCGACACCGGAGCGGCAACCGTGGAGATTCGTGCACTCTCCTTTTTGGACCGCGCCTCTTTGAACGAGTACTCCTCGAGAGCCGCAAACTCGGCGATGTGCGTTGCAAACTTTGAGCCAGACGCCTTCTGGGATTACCACGAGAACCTAATGTTGAACCAGCCCATGGAGGGCATCGAGGGCCTAAACGACGACGAACTTTTTAGGCTCGCTGAGACCTCTGGGGCAGGAACAAACGAGGTGAAGGGCTGCATTCAAGCCAAGAGCTTTGGTGACTACGTCGCTCAATTCACTCAAACTGTCCTCAGCGAACCCCATGGTGGAGTCACCATTACCGGTACCCCAACCATTCTTGTGAACGACAACCAGTACACCTGGGCCTCCGGGGAGGAACTGGTCTCGGCTGATCGTTTCGCCCAGTTCGTTCAGGCTGCCGTAGCCGAGTAACTCGAGTTTCAACCTAGCCTTCTCGCAAGGCCTTTTGGCCTGTAGCCATTAGGCTTAATGGCGCAATGCCGACTTGGCGCAATGGTAGCGCACCGCTCTTGTAAAGCGGGGGTTGCGGGTTCGAGTCCCGCAGTCGGCTCGAGTAGACCAGGGTCGACTACCACTTCTGGCTGGAAGCAATCTCTCTCGGCATGTGTTTAGTCCTGCTGTGAAGAGACTTGACCTCAACTTGGAACCCCTTGCGATTGTCGAAACCGAATTTTCAAGTCTCTATTCGGGTGATCTCGGTCTTAGCTCAATCAAAGGGGGGCAGAGTGCTGCCGACGCCGCGCTCGTAAGTCTGGACATCAAGGGCTATGCCGCCAATCGTTCCGAGGTGCTGCCCAAATCTCGTCGCGGTGCCAGCGTGCTATCTCCCTACATTCGTCACAATCTCCTGACGCTCGACCAGGTCTACAAAGCGGTCTCCAAAGCGCCATTTCAAGATCGCGAGAAGTTTCGTGACGAGCTGTTTTGGCAAGAGTACGCAAGGCATCTTTATGCACGAGTTGGAACCAGGCTGTTCCAAAACCTGAGGTTCGATGCCAACTGGGACACCCCGGGGGACGGTTGGAACAGGGACATGGCCTGCATCGACTCAGTGGTCTCGGAGCTCGAAGAGGATGGCTGGTTGGTTAACCAAACCAGGATGTGGCTGGCTTCGCACTGGAGCGTGAGAAACCAAAGGGGCTGGCTCCACGGCCAAGAACGAATGCACCAAGAATTACTCGATGGCTCGCGAGCAGCAAACCTATTGGGGTGGCAGTGGACAGTGGGGGCCGGAACCGGGAAGCCCTATGGTTTTGCGAAGTGGCAGGTCGAAAAGCGTGCTCCTGGGCTCTGTAAGAGCTGCCTACTCAAAAATGCATGCCCAATTGAGAGCTTCCCAGAGGAAACCTCACCTCGCCAACTTGAGCGGGACCCAATGTTGGATGCAGACCCAAACCCCAAGTTAACTGCCGGTCCCTTGCAACCGCTTCGCTTGCGCAACCCGGAAAAGGTCTTACTCACGATCGACTCTCTCGGGGATGCCGATTCCGCGATGGTTTCAAATCCAGAGCTAGACGTGGTGTTTATCTTTAACGAGCCAGCCTTGCGGAAACTGCAACTCTCGGCCCGCAGGTTGGGGTTTTACTTAGAGACTCTTCAGGACCTGGGCACAAGACGAAACCTTGAGGTGTTGCTTGGTGATCCTTACGAATATGCAAACGAGGTTGACGTGGCGGTGACGTTTGCGCCGGTGCCGTCGTTCAAGAAGTTCCAGAGGCTAGCTGAGGTTCACCCATACCCCTGGTTGAGGTTTCCTCATGCAGGATCCGTAAGAAGTTTTTCTTCCTGGAGGCAAAAACTAGATCAGGGCATCAACCAGAATCACTAGAAGTGGTGCGGCCAATAGCGCGGGCAAGAGATCCGCGACATTCACCATCCGAATCTGAAGGACCCGTAAGCCGGTTCCGAGAAGCAGGATGCCACCGGTTGCAGTGATTGCTGCAATCACGGCTTGAGATAGAGATGCTCCCAGGGTGAGCGCAGCGATGTAGAGAAGCCCCTGCCATATGCCCACCGGAAGTGCGCTGAAAGCAACACCCCAGCCAAAGGTTGCCGCAAAGGCAACCGAGGTGAATCCATCGAGGGTCGACTTAAGTGCGAGGACGTCTATCCCCTGACCCAGACCATCCTGCAATGCACCTAAAACCGCCATTGGTCCGATCGTGAAAAGTAGCGAGGCATTCACGAACCCCTCGATGAACTTTTCCTTGTCGCCCCCTTTGCCAAGTTTGGATGTCTTAAGTTGCAACCAAGTGCCGAAGTGGGTGAGGCGAGCATCTATTCCGATCAGGGAGCCCAAGACTCCGCCAACAAGAAGAGCTCCCAATACAACCAGCAGGGTTCCAGAAGATGTTACGGCAGCTACAAAATCCTTGTCCTGAAGTGCAAAAAGGTTCAGCGCACCGATAACTAGAACGACCAAACCCATGGCATCGGTGAGGGTTTTGCTCATCTTCTCGGGTAAGCGGTGACCTAGCAGGACCCCAATGACAGAGCCGGCAAGAATTGCCAGGACGTTGACTAGTGTGCCCAATTTCTATCTCGTCCTTTTTGCTTTTTGGTTCAGCTCAAAAAGTCTAGGACTTGGGCTTGAAGGTGATGCTCACCGAGTTGATGCAGTAGCGATCGCCGGTCGGGGTTTGCGGGGCGTCATCGAAAACGTGTCCCAGGTGACCGCCACATTTTGCGCATCTAACTTCGGTGCGCACCATGCCGTGGGCTCGATCCTCGATGTATTCAATGGCTTCGTTGTCCTGCGGTTTATAAAAACTTGGCCAACCGCAGTGAGAGTCAAACTTGGTATCGGCGACGAACAAGAATGCGTCGCAGCCTCGGCAGTGATAGCTGCCTTCGCGCTTTTCCTCAAGCAATTCACCGGTGTAGGCACGCTCGGTGCCGCCCATGCGCAGTACGTGGTACTCGAACTCACTCAGTTCTTGTTTCCACTGTTCGTCGGTTTTATAGACTTCGTACTTCAATTTTGTGCTCCTACTTGGCTTTATAACCGTTGAGTAACACAGTACAAACCTGTGGATTGCCCCTTGTAATTCCCCAAACACGCCGTAGAGTTGAGCCATCGAGCTTTGACTGCGGTTTCGGCTTGACGCACCCGTGACATACGCGAGTGGTACAAGCAACAGGAGCAACAAATGGCACAAGGAACCGTTAAGTGGTTCAACTCTGAAAAGGGTTTTGGTTTCATTACTCAGGACGGCGGACCGGACGTATTCGTTCACTTCTCCGCTATTCAGTCCAACGGGTACCGGGAACTAAGAGAAAACCAGCGCGTCGAATTTGACGTCAAGAGCGGTGACAAGGGCCCACAGGCCGAAAACGTCAACCCGATCGACTAAGACCGCAACAAAAAAACGAACACCGATCGCGAAATGCGGTCGGTGTTTGTTTGCACTCGGAGCCTTTGAGTGCTAAAAATGACTTAGCACTCGACAACCGTGAGTGCTAAATCAAGTCTTAAGTGCAAACGGGAGAAACCCAAATGGCAAAAATTATTCACTTCAACGAAGAGGCACGTCGTGGCCTCGAGCGCGGCCTGAACATCCTGGCCGACACCGTGAAGGTCACCCTAGGCCCACGTGGTCGCAACGTCGTGTTGGAGAAGAAGTGGGGCGCCCCCACCATTACCAACGATGGTGTTTCGATCGCCAAGGAGATTGAGCTCTCCGACCCATTCGAGAAGATTGGTGCCGAGCTCGTCAAGGAAGTAGCGAAGAAGACCGACGATGTTGCTGGTGATGGAACCACCACCGCAACTGTTTTGGCTCAGGCTCTAGTCAAGGAAGGCTTGCGCAACGTCGCGGCCGGAGCTGACCCAATCAGCCTGAAGCGCGGCATCGACAAGGCCTCAGAGGCAGTCACCCAGGCGCTACTCGCCATGGCTGTGCCTGTTGAGACCAAGGAGCAGATTGCTGCGACCGCATCCATCTCAGCCGGAGACTCTGTAATTGGCGAGATCATCGCCGAGGCAATCGACAAGGTTGGCAAGGAGGGTGTTGTAACCGTTGAGGAGTCCAACACCTTCGGCATTCAGCTTGAGCTGACTGAGGGTATGCGCTTCGACAAGGGCTACGTCTCCGCCTACATGGTTACCGACCCAGACCGCCAGGAGGCCATCCTTGAGGATGCCTACATCCTGATCGCCAACAGCAAGATCTCCGCTATGAAGGATCTGCTGCCAATCGTGGACAAGGTCATGCAGGCAGGCAAGCCACTTCTGATCATCGCCGAGGACATCGAGGGCGAAGCCCTTGCAACCCTGGTCGTCAACAAGATCCGTGGCATCTTCAAGTCAGTAGCCGTCAAGGCACCAGGCTTCGGAGACCGTCGCAAGGCAATGCTGCAGGACATCGCGATTCTGACCGGTGGTCAGGTAATCGCTGAAGAGGTTGGCCTCAAGCTAGAGAACACCGAGATCGCAATGCTGGGTCGTGCTCGCAAGGTGGTAATCACCAAGGACGAGACCACCATCGTTGAGGGTGCTGGTGACGCAGAGCAGATCAAGGGCCGCGTTGAGCAGATCCGTCGCGAGATCGGAAACACTGACTCTGACTACGACCGTGAGAAGCTGCAGGAGCGACTAGCCAAGCTGGCTGGTGGCGTTGCAGTCATCAAGGCTGGAGCCGCAACCGAGGTTGAGCTCAAGGAGCGCAAGCACCGCATTGAGGACGCAGTCCGCAACGCGAAGGCTGCTGTCGAGGAAGGCATCGTCGCCGGTGGTGGTGTTGCACTACTTCAGGCAGGCAAGGTCGCTTTCGACGGTCTGAACCTTGTTGGTGACGAGGCAACCGGTGCGAACATCGTCCGCGTCGCAATCTCCGCGCCACTAAAGCAGATTGCAATCAACGCAGGCCTAGAGCCCGGCGTTGTTGCCGAGAAGGTCAGCAACCTGCCATCCGGCCACGGTCTAAACGCCGCAACCGGAGAGTACGTTGACATGCTGAAGGCTGGAATCAATGACCCAGTGAAGGTGACTCGCTCTGCATTGCAGAACGCAGCCTCCATCGCAGGTTTGTTCCTAACCACCGAGGCTGTTGTGGCTGAGAGGCCAGAGCCAGCTCCGGCAATGCCATCTGACCCATCGGGCGGTATGGACTTCTAAAGAAGTAAAGCTTTAGGCGGGGTGGGTAACCACCCCGCCTTTGCATTTAACTTTGAATGGACTCGATCTTGGGACCCGCGGTTGGCAACTCGATTACGAATGTTGCTCCTCCGCCAGGGGTTTCTTCAATCCAAATCTTGCCGTCGTGACCCTCGACAATGGTCTGAGCAATCGCCAGTCCAAGACCTGAGCCACCAGTCTCTCGATTACGAGATGTGTCGGCTCGGTAGAAGCGGTCGAAGACTTTGTCGCGAAGCATCTCGGGGATGCCCTCACCGTGGTCAACGACCTCAAGTCGATGAGTACCCTTCGAGCTGCTGACGCTCACCAGAACCTCAGTGCCCTCGGGGGCAAAACGACCAGCGTTGTTGACGAGGTTGGTCAGAACCTGCTTGATGCGATCGCCATCGATGTTGGCTTTGGCGGCGGTGGAACTTTGTGCCAGAAAGCGAACCTTTGGGTTTGCGACAGAGGCATCCTTCACCACCGCGCTAGCGATATCCGACAGGTCTTGTGACTTGAGCTTGAGGTTCCCAACCTCGTCCATACGGGTGAGGGTTAGCAGCGACTCAACGAGACCGGTCATACGGATAGCCTCTGATTCGATGCGCTGCATCGCCTCGTTCAGATCTTTTTTGTTTCGAATAGCGCCCATCCGATATAGCTCGGCATAGCCGCGCACGGTGACCAGTGGGGTTCTAAGTTCATGGCTAGCATCCGAGACGAAGCGTCGCATCTGGGTGAGGGTCTTGTCTCGCCCTCGCACGGCGGTTTCAATCGAATCCAACATGGAGTTCAAAGCTCGGTTGAGGCGGCCAATCTCCGTCTTCGGATCTCTCTCAATCAGACGTGACGAGAACTTGCCACTCTGCACGGCCTCACTGGTGCGCTCAACCTCTTTCAGGGGCCGAAGCGCAGAGGTAATGGTCAGCCAGATACTGAGGCCGGAGAGCGTCAGCAGGAAGATTCCAAAGCGAGCACCAATCACGCCATATTCGGCAATGATCTGACGGTTGCTGCTGGTTGGTAGGGCAACCACAACGGAGCCATTGGCCCTTGAAAGCGGCAGCGCGACGATGCGCCAGTCGCGCTCGTTGCCGCGGCTCTCAACAACTTCGGCATCGAAGGGAATGCCACCGAGTTCGATGACCTCCTCCAGAGTTAGAGAAGAGAAGTTTGGCAACTCTCTGCCGCCACCGGTGGAGGAGACCAGCCCTAGAAACTGGTTTCCATCGGCATCGAGGATGGCTATGTAGTAGTCACTCGGCAGTGAGGGCAGCGAGAGATTTCCTGAGGCGACTCTGCGCTCGAGCCCCAGCGGATTCTCATCCCGCAGCTGGTTAGCCGTTGTTGTCAGCAGGGTGTCAGTGTTTTGTTGCAGGTAGGTCGATAGCAGTGCCACCGTTCCAGCACTCGAAACGCTTAGCAGAAGACCGATTAGGCCAACCGATAGTGCGGTCAGCTTGGCCCTGAGGGAGACGCGCTCCCAACCCGCTAAGAATTTCTGCTTCAACTGTTAGCCCTTGGGCCCCTTGAGCATGTAGCCAACGCCTCGCTTGGTAATGATGAGTGGCTCGGTGGAGATTGGATCCAACTTCTTGCGCAGGTAGCTGACATAGCTCTCGACAATACCCATCTCGCCGTTGAAGTCATACTCCCAAACGTGATCCAGGATCTGCGCCTTGGTCAGAACGCGGTTTGGGTTGGTGGCAAGGTAGCGCAAAAGCTGATACTCGGTGGGGGAGAGGTCAACCAGCTGGCCGTTGACGCTAACGTCGTGGGCATCCTCGTTGATCTCCAGCTCTCCGACTCGAATGACAGAACCCGGGGCTGCATCCTTGCTGGTGCGGCGCATGATCGCCGAGATGCGGGCCATGATCTCATCAAGGCTGAAGGGCTTGGTGACATAGTCATCGCCACCCACCGTTAGCCCCGCGACCTTGTCCTCGGTGTCATCGCGTGCGGTTAGGAACAGGATTGGAGTCTCAATACCCATGCCGCGAATCTTTTTGGTGACACCAAATCCGGAGATGTCCGGCAGCATCACATCCAGCAGCACGATGTCGGGCTGGAGCTCGATGATTTTGTTGATGGCATCGGTGCCGTTTGGGCTGACGCTCACCTGGTGGCCGGCAAAGCGCAGGCTCGCCGAGAGAAGATCACGAATGTTTGGCTCATCGTCCACAACTAGAACTTTTAGGTTTTCCATGGTTTGAGTGTGCGACAGTTTCCTGAGAACCATCTGAGAACTAGCTGTTAGCTAGATTTCCGTGTCGTCCATGATTTCGTATGAGTAGCCCTGCTCCGCTAGGAAGCGCTGGCGGTTCTGGGCAAAATCTTGCTCGACAGTGTCTTTGGCAACGATTGTGTAGAAGGCAGCGGAGCGACCATCAGCCTTGGGTCTAAGGAGTCGCCCCAGACGCTGAGCTTCCTCCTGGCGAGAACCAAAAGCCCCCGAGATCTGAATTGCTACCGAGGCTTCGGGTAGATCAACCGAAAAGTTTGCGACCTTTGAAACCACCAGTGCTGTTATCACTCCGGAGCGGAATTGCTTGAAAAGTGACTCTCGCTCATCAACCGGAGTCTCGCCAGTCAGCTTGGGGACTCCCAGAGCTTCAGAAACCTCGGCAATCTGGTCGAGATACTGACCAATGATTAAAGTCGGTTCACCCTCGTGCTTCTTTATCAGGCGTTTGATGATGGCCAACTTTGCCTTGGCAGTTGAGGCTATGCGGAACCTGCCATCTTGATCGGCGATCGCGTAGTCCATGCGTTCGTCGTCGGGGAGCATGGCTCTGACTTCAAAGCAGTTTGCGGGCGCGATATAACCCTGCTGCTCGATCTCTTTCCAGGGAGCGTCGAAGCGCTTGGGTCCAATCAGAGAAAAGACATCAGACTCCCTGCCGTCTTCTCGCACCAGCGTTGCCGTTAGCCCGAGCCTTCTTCTGGCCTGCAGATCGGCGGTCATCTTAAAGATTGGAGCTGGTAGCAGGTGCACCTCGTCATAGACGATCAGGCCCCAGTCCCTCGCGTTCAGCAGTGCCAGGTGCAAGAACTCACCTTTTTTCTTGGTGGTCAAAATTTGATAGGTAGCAATTGTCACCGGGGCCAACTCCTTTGAGGAGCCCGAGTATTCAGCAATCTCGTCCTCGGTGAGAGAGGTTTTTGCAAGCAGCTCATCACGCCACTGCCTTGCAGCGACGGTGTTGGTTACCAGAATCAGGGTGTTGGTCTTGACGTTCGCCATTGCAGCGGCGCCCACGATGGTCTTTCCAGCACCACACGGCAGCACGACGACGCCCGAGCCACCCTCAACAAACTTTGCAACCGCGTCAAGCTGATACTGGCGCGGTGCCCAACCATCGGTAGCCAGTTGAATGTCGTGCGGGGTGCCGGGGGTGTAACCGGCGTTGTCTTGAGCGGGCCAACCGAGCTTTAGAAGCTGCTGTTTCAGCTGCCCTCTCGCCCAATCACGAACCCGGTAGCCATCTTGCTCGCGACCATCCAGTAACTCCTGAATTTTGTTGTTTGATCCAACCTCGGTGAGCACTGCGATAGAGTCCGACTTCAGCAACAGCCCGCTTTCATCACGCTCAATGGTGAGCTTCCCAAAACGATCGATGGTGTTTTGAATCTCGGCCTCAACCAGTGGGGGCAGCGGGAACTTCGAGTACTTGCGCAGGCTACCCAGAATGTATTCGGCATCATGCCCTGCTGCTCTTGCGTTCCACAATCCCAGCTTGGTGATGCGGTAGGTGTGGATGTGCTCGGGAGCTCGCTCTAACTCAGCGAAGATTGCAAGCTCGTGTCGAGCATCGTGAGAATCGGGGTGATCGGTCTCCAGCAGGACTGTGCGATCGGACTGCACAATCAGGGGACCAGACATCCCTCTAGCTTAAACCAGCAGCACTCCGCGAATTCGCGAAATCGGCAGGGTTCGCTCAGCTTCTTTTTCGGTGTCCTTGCCTCGAAGTCGATTCGCGGAAATACCCAGTGGTGCCAGTTCAAATTCCTGCTCGGAGCCGTCCTGCAACTCAACCCTGAGCTTGACCAGCAGTTTGTTCTTCAGTGCAAACTGCAATTGGCGCAAAATGTCGTTCTCCTGCATTTCAACGTTGGTGCCAGAGAGTAACTTTTCACACAGCTCTAGAAGCGGGTTGCCTTGCTCCTCCGGAACCGCTTGGAAGTTTCTAAATCTCGGAGAGACCACCTTGCCGGCCGCAAACATGACAGCTTGGTAGCCCGCGTCTCGCAGGTTGAAATAGATCAGCTCGGCATCGAGTCTTGATGCCAGTTGTCCCTGCGCGATTGGCTTGAGCATCAATCCCGAGAGCTTAGATTCGTTGGCAATCTGGGTGATCAAAATAGTGTCTGAAGACTCCACGATTGTGCCGCCCTCGCCCAGTAGAACCTTGAGCAAACCAAACCTGCGCTTAACCTCTTCGAATAGGTACTGAACCGGTTGAGGGAGCTCTTTGCCGCTGAGTTTTTTCAGGAACTTCTCTATGTCCGTCAACTCCATGCCAATTTCGAGGGCGTGGGAGAGGGTCAGATTGGAGATTCTGAATCGTGCCGCAAGTCCCAAGTCCTCGCTCTCCGCAAAGGAGTCAAGTTGTCTGTGCAGGCTTGGGGAGAGTGGTCCGGGGCAAATGATGCTCAGGTCACCCTGCACGATCAAGCGCTCCTCCGCCCTCGGTAGTTCGCGAATTACCGCCTTACCAGCTGCGGCAAGATCTGGGTTAGTGAGCGGCGGCAGCACCTCAACACCGTCCATTAGCCCAAGGAAGGCCCCATACTCCAAAAGCTCTAGGTTGCTCAGGTCCAGCAGCGGATACTCCGCGCGCAGTTGGGCAATCAGGTCTCCGGATTTGATCTTGAGTACTGGCAGCTTCCAGAGCGGTGCTGTAAGGGCGAGCCAAGCTTGCTGCCGATCAAGTTCGAGCCAACTGAGTCCAGCTTCGGTTGCCACCCAGCGCTCGTGCTGCTCTGCAACCAGTCCTGCGCGCATGGCGAGCTGGAAGCGCTGCTGAACCTCCTTGGGGGTCACCTTCAGCTTGAGGGCGATCTCCTTAGCGTCTTGACTCCGAATGCCGGCGCGTATCACACCAAGCCAGTGGCGTTCGCAGGCAAACAGCAGCTCGGTGATGCAGAGCATGGTCTCGTACGCGGTCAGCGAGTTGCCATGTGCCAGAGTTGGCTTATAGGGCAGTGGATCAAGTTCCTTGGCCAGCGCAGCTGCCTCTTCAAAGACTTCACTGCCGGCAAGCGCTAGTTTGCGCAGTTGCTTGGAAGGTTTGCCCTGCTTGAGGTTTGCTAGCTCGGTGGCGCTAAGCGACCGGATCCTGATCTCAAGCTCACGCCTTGAGAGCAGCAGCCGGGAGAGGTCGAGTAGATCGTTGCAGCCTTGAGTGGCGGAGGCGCTGGATGAGACGAGCTCATGCAACTCCAAAGCGCTATGGCTGGCCAGGTCCTTGGATAGCTCCAGCAGAGAGGACACTAGTCTCGATTCTGTTTAGAACGCCGAACAACGGCGGTGATGAGCATCGCCATAATCAGCACGAAACCGATTGGCAAACCTATGAGTGGAAGCTGCGCCAAGAGCACTGGAATCTCGACTGAGCCAGTGGCACTGATGACTAAAGTTGCGAGGATCGACAGGATCGAAATCAGCGTTATTCCAACCGCCAGATAGGCCAGAGTGGTCTCTATCTGAGGTCTTTGGGGAGTTTGCGCCATCTGATAACTCTAACTCTTCGGTTACACTTGTGGCCGACCAGTTGAAAGTAGGAGCAATGCCCACCGGCAAGGTTAAGTTTTTTGATGACGACAAGGGGTTCGGGTTCATCGCCTCAGACGATGGCTCCGAGGTTTTCCTGCACGCCAGCGCATTGCCCGATGGCACCGACACTATCCGACCAGGTTCCCGCGTTGAGTTTGGGATCATCGATGGCCGCAAGGGCGCTCAGGCACTCTCGGTCAGAATTCTCGAGGTCCCAACCCTCACTCAGGTAAACCGCAAGCCCGCTGAGGACCTTGCGATCATCACCGAGGACCTAATTCGCCTGCTAGACCAGATCGGCGGCAACCTAAAGCGCGGCAAGTACCCGGAGACGGCTCACGGCCGCAAGGTCGCTCAGCTTTTGCGCAAGGTGGCTGAAGAGCTTGAAGGTTAGTAACAAAAACCTAGCCACCGAGGCTCTTACCGAACTTCCTCAGGGGAGTTACGGCAACTTCGTTGACGAAAAAGAAATAGAGAAGGGCGCTATCGACGTCCGCTTTGAGTGCATCATGCGCGGCTATGAGGGTTGGCACTGGGTTGTCACGCTCACGCAGGTCGATAAGCGCAAGCAGGCCATGGTTGCGGAAGTAAATCTAATTGCCGGAGAAAATGCTGTGCTGGCTCCCGACTGGGTGCCGTGGGCCGAGCGATTGGCACAGTTCCGAGCAGAGCTCAAGGAAGCTGGAAAAGCGAAGAGTGATGCCGAAGCTGATCAGCTAATTGCAGATATGGCGTCAGCGCTTTCTGATCATGATCAGTCCGACGATGCCCAGCAGGATGCCGACTCCAGCCGTGTGAAGCCACCACTGAAGACCCGCGTCCGCCAGCGTCGAATAAAACGCGAGCAGGATTACGAAGAGCAAAACCCAGAGGCCCGTGCCGATTAGCACAACCTTCTTTGCGTCCACGTTCACCGGCTCCGGATGGCTCTTGCGCTCTGAAAACGGGACAAACAGTCTCATTTAGATGCGCTCCAAAACATAGTCAATGGAGGCGGTCAGGGCTTCGAATTCCGATGGCTCGGTGGCAACAAAGGTTGCAATCCTGAGCTGGTTCTTGCCGAGCTTTCGGTAGGAGTCGGTGTCCACAATCCCGTTCTCGCGAAGGATTGCAGCAATCTGATTTGCATCCACACCCTCGAAGTCGATGGTGGCTACCACCTGCGAGCGGTGATCTGGATCCTTAACGAACGGAGAGGTGACCGCGGTCTTGTCGGCCCAGTCAAACAAAATCTTGGAGCTCTCTTTGGTTCGGGCATCTGCCCATTTCAGCCCGCCATGTTGGTTTATCCACTGCACCTGGTTGTTGGTGAAGAAAAGGGTTGCAAGGGCTGGGGTGTTGAGGGTGAAGTTATCCCGCGAGTTATCGAGAGCTAGCTTTGCGGAAAGAATGTTTGGGATGTAACGACCCGAGGCGTGAACTCGCTCGATGCGCTCAATGGCTTTGGGGGAGGCAAGTGCAATCCAGAGACCGCCATCGGAGGCAAGGTTTTTCTGAGGTGCAAAGTAGTAGACATCGGTGAGCGTTGGATCAAAGTCGATTCCACCGGCAGCACTGGTTGCATCGGTGAGCATCAGCGCATCGCCCGATATTCCAGCGGGGCGGTGCACGTGAGTCACAACACCGGTCGAGGTCTCGTTGTGGGGGTAAACGTAGAGATCAACATCCGCCTCGGGAGCGAACTCTCCACGAGTTCCAGGTTCTGCGTTGATCACCGTCGGAGCATCGAGCCACGGTGTTTCTAGGATCTTGGCAAACTTGCTGCCGAACTCGCCGTGCACCAGAGCTTGGCCTTTTTTCAGGGCTAGGGAGTGAGTTGCCACGTCCCAGAATGCCGAGGCACCGCCGTTACCCAAGATGATTTCGTAGCCCTCGGGTGCATTGAACATCTGTAGCAGTCCAGCTTTGAGCTCCCCGACAAGAGCCTTGATTGGGGCTTGACGGTGTGAGGTACCCATGTAGGTCTGACCAAAAACGCTAAAGGCATCAAACTGCTCTTTGCGCATTCTGCTCGGCCCGCAACCGAATCTGCCATCGAGGGGTTTGAGGTTTTCGGGAATCACAATCTGGGCCATGGGCCAAAGTTTACTGCCCCAACTAGGCTGTTAGCTGTCTTGAAGGGGGCGATGTGACTGACCTGATTGATACCACCGAGATGTATCTCAAAGCCATCTACGAGCTTGAGGAAGAGGGTCTGAACCCAATGCGGGTTCGAATCGCCGAGCGACTCGATCACTCTGGACCAACCGTTTCGCAAACCGTCGCTCGCATGGAGCGAGATGGCTTACTCATTGTCAAGGACGATCGCTTGCTCGAGTTCACAGACGAGGGCCGACTCACGGCTGTTGAGGTTATGCGCAAGCACCGACTAGCTGAGCGGCTTCTTTTGGAAGTTATCGGGCTGCCCTGGGAAAAGATTCACGACGAGGCCTGCCGGTGGGAGCACGTGATGAGCGAGGAGGTCGAGCGCCGCCTGGTGGAGCTTGTGTCAGACCCAAACATCTCACCCTTTGGAATGCCAGTGCCGGGTTTGGAGCTACTTGGTCTGCCGGTTCGGGAGCCCATTGCCTGCCAGGCTCTTCTAGGGCTTGAAGGAGGAACCTACACCCTGTGTCGCATTGGCGAGCCACTGCAGATTGACTCTCAGTTCCTCACGCAGCTCAAAGATCTGCAACTGCTTCCGGGTAAGCAGGTGAGCGTTTCCAAGAACAACCAGAGCTGGTTTATGTCCAGTGCTGACCTTGAAGAGGGGCTGGTTGTAGACAACCTTGTGGCGCAACACCTCTTTCTCAGTGAAATCTGACAAAACTAGCTATAATTCACCAGCGGAAGTTCCAAAGACCTATCGGAGGATTCCTTTTGACAGCAGTAGTTGCTGACCTA
Source organism: Aquiluna sp. (assembly GCA_964202305.1). Lineage (GTDB taxonomy): Bacteria > Actinomycetota > Actinomycetes > Actinomycetales > Microbacteriaceae > Aquiluna. The sequence goes on along the minus strand of CAXNHX010000010.1, from coordinate 6,557 downwards.
GCAGTTCAGTCACGCAGGTCTTTGCGTGCCCAGGAGAAGGCGAAGCCAAAGAACGCTTCGAGACCTTTCCGGACTGTTATAACAATGGCTGCGGCTACCGGTTTGATGGCAACTTTTGCTCTTCCCTCCTACGGATTCACTCCAGATGTCACAGCTGCCGCAGGTCTCACCCGAGACGGCGAGCTCTCCTCGAACGTGGATTCGGTTCAGGGCCTGACGATCGCAACGGCTCGCGCCGTGGAGTTCACCAGAGGCGACTTCCAGCCAGCGGATGCTTCCGAGTTTGAGGTCAAGCCTTCGCGCATCTCGAGCTACTCAGGTCCTCGTGCCGAGGACTACCTCGCCAACCCAAGATTTACGGCCGTCACCAGCGCCAACATCATGAAGGCTGCTGCGGAGTTGGTTGGCACCCCATACGTTTACGGCGGCAGGACCCCGGGTGGCATTGACTGCAGCGGCTACATACTCTTCATTTACTCCCAGTTCGGAGTAGATCTCCCGCACTCGGTTTACCAGCAGGCTCGCATGGCCACTCGCATTGACGAGTCAGAGGCCGTGCCTGGAGACATCGTGGTCTTCAATGACTTCTCACACAACGGTATCTATGCGGGTAACGGCAACTTCTACCACGCTCCACAACCAGGTGATCGAGTCAAGCTCGCACCTATCTTTACGACCAAATATCACATCGTTCGACTGGTCGATATCGAAAACTAATCGCAACCTAAACGTCACCTAAAGGTTCAGCGTTTCTACACAGAATTTTTATCAATTCCTTTTACTCTTGCCCCAAGTATCGATTGATGAGTATCGAGGGAGGTGTCTGATGCCAGAAAACCTGCATGCCAAGCTGGGCAACTGGATCCATCTTCACCGCTCCCCCTGCATACCCATGCCGGCAACCACACGCGTCGCATTTTTGCGGCGCGTTTTTTATTTCCCGGCGTCGATTCGAATGCCCGCAATCCGTGTGGGCGAATTCGACAGGAGAGCAAATTGCGCACACTCGTTCTAAACGCTGGCTATGAGCCTTTGGCCGTGGTGAGTTTCAAGAGAGCACTGGTTCTGGTGCTAAATCAAAAGGCCACGGTTTTAGCAGGCGATCAAAGCGCGGTAATCCGCAGCGCCAGCGAAGAGTTTGAGTTGCCATCGGTGATCCTGCTGCAGCGCTACGTGAGGATTCCAAACTCCCGCAGGATCCCTGTCTCTCGCAGGGGTGTGCTTAGACGCGACAACTTTAGGTGTGGCTATTGCCTCAAGGGTGCCAACACCATCGATCACGTGCTTCCCAAATCTCGAGGCGGCAAGGACACTTGGGAGAATCTGGTGGCTTGTTGTTTGAAGTGCAATAACGCCAAGGGTGACAAGACACCTGCAGAGATGGGCTGGGAACTAAAGATCACCCCGAAGATGCCAACCGGAGTGATCTGGAGTGTTCGGGGAGCAGAGAAGGAACAGCCGCAGTGGCGAGAGTTCCTTGCGATGCAGCGTCAAGCCGCCTAAGTGGCCTCGAGGTGAATCGAACACCCGACACACGGTTTAGGAAACCGTTGCTCTATCCACTGAGCTACGAGGCCAAAAAACGTTCCTAGGATAACGCCTTCTCCTCAGTGGGTTTTCGCTGGGTCAGGTTTTTGTTCCCAGTTCCAGGCAAGGCAACCGTGGCTTTTGGGGCTTGGCTTTTAGGCTTTTGGAGTGGATAGACAACAGCTTCTAGATCAACTCGCTGCAGAGTTGATGGCCATTGGCGGGGCTAATCCACTAACCAACTTTGAGGTTTCCAGTTTCGGGCAAATCGATCTGGCTCGCGCTCACCCTGGAGGTTTGGCGCAGCTCACCGGCTCACGTTCCAGCACGATCAGCAACCTGGTTCGCGATGGAGTTGCGCAAGCGAGGGCCCTGAGTGCCGCACGTAGAATTCGAAACAAGGCAAAGTCGATTGAGCGCAGCTTTTCAATGTCGGCGATGTTCATTGCGGCCGGAGCTGTGGTTACAAACCAGGACAAGACACTCCCCATCTTGCTTTGGCGCTCCCACCTGATTCCAAAGGGCGATGACTACGAGCTTCGAGTTGAGGAAAATCCAATTCTCAATCCAGCTCTTGCGACACTGCTGCAAAGTGCCAGGCCCGACTTCCGAGAGTCCGATCTCATGGCCGTTGCAACAGGACAGGGCGAGCTGATCCCGATCTCGGTACTTTCGCTGGTGACCGAGGTTCTGGGAGAGACATCACAGGAGACCCAAAAGCTTTTGGTGCTGGGCAATTTTGTTCCAGACCTGGTTTCAATGAACCAGCTCGGGGTCGTAGACAGTGACCTGCTCCGACTTTTGACCGAGGGTGGCGAGAACGCAATCGGCGAGAGCGTTCAACCTTTGCCGATTGAGAATGCCGACAGCTCGCAGCTTGCCGTTTTACAAAAGGCGCTGTCAGGTCAATCGCTTGCGGTTTGGACCCTGCCCGGTGCCGGATACCTGCAAACCGTTGTGAACCTGCTTGCAAACCTTGCCCTGAACAACAAGCGAGCACTGCTGATAGCGCCGCGACAGCAAACCTTGGACGAGGTGGCGGAGCGCTTGAACCAGAGCAACTTTGGCGGACTGGCCATTCGTGAGGGAAATGTTTGGGCTGATGCAGTGGCTGCCATTTCTCGAAATGAGAAGGCCGGTGAGCACCAGCTAGACAAGGCAAAGCAGCGACTTCAAAAAGCAGAGACCGATGTCAGGGAGTATTTCGACACCCTGCACTCGAATGACAATCCGCTGAACCTCACCCTGATCGAAATCATCGAAAAGTTGGCAGACCTTGCAGCCAAGCCAACTCCACCGGTCAATGCGGCTCGCATAAAACCTGAACAGCTGCCCTCGATTCGGCAGGCGGCATCTTCGACCCTGCATCGCGCTCACGAGGCTGGGGTTTTTCGCTACGGGCCAAACGACTCTCCCTGGTTTGGCGCTCGGTTCGCCACAGAGACTGAGATCAGCCAGACTCTCTCAGAACTCAAGGACTTGGCTGGTGAAGAGTTCAGGACCTTGGCCTACCAGATCAACCGCTACCTCACAGACCTGAACCTCAAGCCCTGCAAGAGCGTCGAGGAGTGGGCTGTGCAGCTGAGATTGCTGCTTGGTATTCGCGAAACTCTCGATCGATTCCTCCCCTCAATCTACGATCGCCCGATTCACGAGATGATCACCGCAACCGGCCCCAGGGCCGAGCGGGGCAGCCAGTCGGGTGCTCAGCGCAGAAGGTTTAAGAAGCTGGCCAAGGAGTACATCCGCCCGGGTTCCTCAATCCCAAATCTTCACGCCTCTCTGCAAGCAGCACAGGAGCAGCTTGATCTCTGGTTGCAACTGAATGAGTCCAAGGCCCCTCCCACCGTACCGCTAGGTCTGAGCGACGTTCAGAGCAAGTACCTAAAGATTTTTGGCGTTCTCGAAAACCTTCAGCGTCACCTTGACCCAAATCCTGACATCGAGTTGCTCACCAGGCTCAGCTTCGAGGACCTAGGCGTCAAGCTCGAGTTACTCAGTCAGAAGACTGAACCCCTGGAGCGGTTCATAGAGCGGCTCCCGCTGGTTCAAGAACTCAATGAACTCGGACTCTCGGGGCTGGTTAGAGAACTTTGCAAGGTCAACCCGAGTCTTGAGCAGCTAGAACTTGAATTTGACTTGGCCTGGTGGCAGTCGGCTCTCGAGACCATCGTTCAGGCCAACCCCATGATCTTGGAGTATTCAAACCAGCAGTTAGCCGCACTCGAGTTCGAGTTCGAGATGGCCGCCCAATCGGTGGTTGCGGAGTCAAGCAACTACGTGCGTGGTGAACTTTCCGCAAGGTGGAAAAACGGTATCAAGCACTATCCGGCGCAAGCTGATGTGCTGCGCCAGCTCTTGCGCGAGCGCAAGCTGACAATCGCGAACGCCTTTACTCAGGGCAAGGCTCTCTGGCAGTCACTCGCTGCCGCCACCCTGGTCACCCCCTATCGCGTTGGCGAGTTGGCGCTAGACGAAACCTTCGATGTCTTGATCGTCCTAGATGCCGCGTCGGTTGGCATTGTCGAGGCAACCCTGGCAATGAAGCGTGCGAAGCAGATCGTCGTCTTTGGTGACGATGTCATTGCCGCACCCATGGACTTCGACACGGTTGCCCGCGCAACTCCAACCGCCAATGAAGCGGAGCGTGAGAGTGTCTTCAGCCACGCGAAGCGAGAGCTCCCCACGCTAGCGATAACTCAGAACTATCGGACCCAGTCACAGGTTTTGGGTAAGTATCTCAACGACAACTTCTACCAAAACCAGATGGTGATAGAGCCAGGGTCTGGAGCGTTCTTTGGCAAGCAAAACTTTGAGCAAATTGAGGTGACAGAGGGCATCACCGCCACCTCGACCATCGAGGGAGCAACCGAGTCGATGGATGCTGAGGTCAAGCAGGTCGTTGAGTTGGTTGTGGGTCATGCTCGCTGGACTCCCGAGGACTCGCTAATGGTGGTCACGGCCTCTCGAACTCATGCCGAGCGAATCGCTCAGGCCGTGGAGCAGGAGGTGGCAACCATGCCTGCGCTCGCAGAGTTCTTTGATGCCCATGGCAGGGAGCAGTTTGAATGCGTGAGCATGTCCGAACTGACCCACCGACTGGCTGATCGCGTGATCTTCTCGGTTGGTTTTGGCAGAACCCCGGAGGGTCGCATCTCGGGAACACTTGGTGATTTCAACTCCGTGCAAGCCGGACGCTGGATGGTGAATCAGATTGTTGCGGCCCGCAAGCGCCTCACGGTGGTCTCCGCATACAACTTCGAGGACTTTGCTCAGTCACTTCCCGAGAACCAGCGCTGGCTAAAAGACTTGATTGCCCCTTCATTTTTGAGCGACATTCAGTCTGGTGAGCCAGACCCGCTGCTGCGAGATCTCTCCAAGCGTCTCGAGAAACTTGGCATGAAGGTGCAACTCAACTTTGCTGGACGCATTGGACTAGCAGTCTCCCATGGAGACAAGGCCGCGGTGGTCGATGCGGATTGGTCCCTGGTTGGACAGAGCTGGGACGAGAAGCTCCGACTTCGTCCGGGGCTGCTAAGGGCAATGGGTTGGCACTACATGCGCGTTCACGCACTTGAACTCTTCTCTAGACCTCAGGATGTTGCTAATCGCATCGCCATGGATTTGGGTCTAGATCTTCAGAACAGAAGCGAACCGCTGTTCGATGAAAAGGCTTTTGAAGACACTTCGCGCGCCTGGGGAGACCCTGACGATTCGAACGATGATCGCTTGTGGGACGATAAGCCCCCGCACTGGGGCTAGTCGGTCGAAGGGCTAGAAGAGCTATCCGTGGTGCTCTTTGAATCGGTTCTGTAAAAACCGGATCCCTTGAAAGTCACTCCAAGGTTTCCAAATTGCTTTCGCAACTCGCCTTTGCACTTCGGGCAATCGGTTAGAGCGTCGTCACTAAAGGACTGTTGAATCTCGAAGGACTCAGCGCAGGACTTGCAAAGGTATGAATAAGTGGGCATTTGTTTGAAATTCTAGCTACTGATTGAAGTGAAGCAGTTTTGCCGGGGTGATTGCATACTGCATCCTGACATCGTGCTCTTCGACAAAGAGCTCCTCAACCAACTCACCCTCAAAGATCACTCCCACGGCCGTGGCGACGGAAGTTTTTAGGATTCGGTCGTAGAAGCCGCGGCCCTTACCCAGCCGGTTCCCCTCCGCGTCGATAGCCAGTGCCGGCACAAGGATCAGCTCAATCGCGTCAATCGGGAACCGTTCTCCGGTCGGCTCTGAGATTCCTAGTGCTCCCGGGACCAAGTCGCCAAAGGCAAACTCGATGTCATCACCAACGACCCTTGGCAACAGCAGGTTGCCATAGCGAGCAAACTCTCTATTGAACTCTGAGGTGTCTGGTTCGTTTGGCAGTGGGTGGTAACTTGCCACGGTCTTGACCCCGAGCCGTGCGACTAGCGATCGCAATTGCTCGGTCAATCCCACGCTCGATCGCGGCCTCAGCGAAGTGTGAAGGGCGCGAAGTTCCGCCTTGTTTGAAGATGGCATGGGGGTAATCTTGCCAGCGTGGTGGAAAATGCGCACATTCGCTTTCGAGAAATCTCGCTGAGTCCGCTTCGTCGCTTCGACACCAGAGCACTAGAACGCCTGATGTTGAAGGATCGAGCTTGGCTCTCGCCTTGGGAAGCCAGCACTCCCGGAATTCGATACCCAATCAATGTCAAACAGCTGGTTAAGGCACATCTGCAACAGACTCGGGAGGGCACTGGCCTCGCATGGGTGGTGCTGGTGGACGATGAAATCGCGGGTCAACTAAACGTTGCCAACATCCTGCACGGTTCAGTCAGCTCGGCCACTATCGGTTACTGGATTGGTAAGGACTTTGCGGGGCGAAACGCGATTCCAATTTCCGTTGCTCTTGCAATTGACTATCTCTTTGACCACATGGAACTTCATCGGGTTGAGATAGACATTAGGCCGGAGAACGCTCCAAGTCTCCGAGTCGTTGAAAAGCTAGGTCTTCGAAAAGAGGGGTTAAAGGAGCGTTTCATCCACATCGATGGAGCCTG
>CAXNHX010000009.1:0-21246 GCA_964202305.1 Aquiluna sp. | reverse complement strand
CTTGCGGCGCTCGCGAGTGGGCTAGACCTGAGCGATGTCAGCGCACTCTATTTGCGTTCCGCCGACGTCTCTCCCTCCAAAGGCAAGCGGGTGACCGGCTGATGGAAATTCGTGAACTTACAAGCGGTGACCTCCCCGAGCTAATGGCTTTAGAGCGCGAGCTCTTTGGAAGCGAGGCTTGGCTCGAGAGCTCGATGCGAGCCGAGCTCGCGAATCCAAGCACCTACTACGTGGGAATCTTCGACAAAGGCTTAGTGGGTTACGCCGGACTGAGCTCAGTGCCGGCAAGCTTCTCCGCGGATATTCAGACCATCGGTGTCGCAGTTTCCAGCCAGGGTGTTGGACATGGCCGCAGGTTAATGGAGTTGCTGATGGCTCGGGCACTCGCGGTTGGAGCCGAAGACGTTCTACTCGAGGTTAGAGCAGACAATGAACCTGCAATTGGGCTGTATCGATCGCTTGGGTTTGAACAGATAGATCTTCGAAAGCGCTACTACCAGCCCTCCGGTACCGATGCACTCGTAATGCGCGCGAAGATCTCTCAACCCATCGTGCTGGGCATCGAATCGACTTGCGACGAGACTGGCGTTGGTATTGTCAAGGGGAATCGCCTGCTCGCCAACGCTCTGGCAAGTTCAATGGATGAGCACGCGAAATATGGCGGAGTGGTGCCAGAGGTTGCCGCCCGTGCTCACCTGGAGTCAATTGGCCAGGTGCTGGATAAGGCACTCCAGGAAGCTGGAATCTCAATCGACAAAGTAGATGCAATTGCCGTGGCCAATGGCCCCGGTCTTGCCGGCGCTTTGATGGTTGGCATTGGGGCGGCTAAGGGTCTGTCCGTTGCCCACAACATCCCGATCTACGCGGTGAATCACCTGGTTGGTCACGTCGGTGCGGATGTTCTTGAACGTGGCAGCGTCCAACTGCCAACAATCGCGCTGCTGGTTTCCGGGGGGCACACCTCACTGTTATTGGTCAGAGACCTGTTGGACGATGTCGAGTTGCTGGGTGAGACGATTGATGATGCAGCCGGAGAGGCCTTCGATAAGGTCGCGAGAGTTCTAGGCCTGCCCTATCCAGGTGGGCCGCAAATCGACAAGTTGGCAGCTTCTGGAAACCCCAAGGCCATTCGCTTCCCTAGAGGGTTAACGCTTCCAAAGGACATGGAAAAGCATCGCTATAACTTTTCTTTCTCCGGTTTGAAGACGGCCGTTGCTCGATATGTCGAGAGGGCTGAAGATCAAGGCGAAGAGCTCAATGCCCCCGACGTTGCCGCTAGCTTCCGCGAGGCGGTAGTCGACGTTTTGGTTTCCAAGGCCGTGGCAGCCTGCAAGGCTTTCGGAGTCAACCGGCTACTGCTTGGCGGCGGCGTTGTGGCGAATGCTCGCCTGCGAGAGTATGCCCAGCAGTTTTGCGAGGCAGAGGGAATTGAACTGCGGATCCCAAGATTCTCGCTCTGCACTGACAATGGGGCCATGATCGCCTCCTTGGGTGCGCAACTAATCATGAACGGCAGGCAGCCGAGCACGCTGGGCTTCTCTGCCGAGTCGACGCTCGATGTCACTGAGGTTCAAACCAGTTAGCCAGCCTTCATAAAAACCTGTCGCCAGCTGGATTATTTTCCTAAACGGGCAGGTTCGAGTCTCTTGCACTTGTCACTCGGCGCAAGTTTGGACTCCAGCCTCACTTGCACCAATTCTTCGAATTCTGCAGAGAATTCGGCGGCCCCTGCGGTCGCAATCCGCTCGGCTAGAAGATCCATCTAGCGGATCGGCCTACAGACAATTGCTTGGCGGGCGCTGTCCACCTTGGTGAGAATCAGGGTTGCGGCGCCCGCTCCCTTTAGCTTCAACTTCGGTCTGAGCTGCTCGGGCGTGATGTCAACTCCCCGCTTTTTGATTTCGAGTATGCCGATATCGTGACTCATGCAATAGGTCTTGATCTGCTTCGCATCCAAGGGCAACGCCTCGATGACTTCATAGGCCTTGAGCCAGGGGCTCTCCACCAGCTGGTCGGCGGTCAGGTATGCAATGTTTTCGGCTATCAGAGAGAGCTGGTTCTGATTCGCAAAGTCACCAATCAGGTGCGAACGGATCAGGCTCACGTCCGGCTCGAAGATGTATTTACCCAGAGGCCCCATCCAGGCATTGAGATCAGTGCCCTCAAACTCGAGCACCTTATCCGAGATCATCACCGCTTTACGAATGCCAGCTCTCCCGAGCGGTGCAGACCAAAGCGTTAGCTCCACAAGGTCTTGGTCGTGGGAAACCCAATTGGCCTCGAAGTCTCCCGGGATGAGTTCGTGGGGAAATCCCGGTGCGAGCTTGATGCCGGCCGGATACTTTCTGGCCTGTTCAAAAACAAAATTGAGGTTTGGCGAGAACATCTCGGGTTGGAGTCTTTGAACTGTGAGTGATTTACGATCTTGCTCTCGTCTGGCCGGGTCCAGCCAGATCGCCTCGGTTGCTATTTGGTGGGTCAGGGCATCAGACTGCAGGGTCGTCGCGGCCGCGTGGGATTTGAGGTTGTGCTCGAGTGCGGCATGGGAGTCAGGGTGTGATTCGATCGCGGTCACCGCGAGGCCGGCAATTAGAAATCCAAGTGAGTCTGAGCCAATTCCAGCTCCAAGGTCAGTGATCGAAGCAATGCCGTTGGCTTTGAAGCGCGTTGCATGCCAGGCGGCCACTTGCGACCTGGTGGCCTGCTCGAGTCCTGGTTCTGTGAACAGCATTTGCATGGCCTGCTCACCAAACTTCTGTCTCGCTCTCTGCTTATAGCGGGCTTGATTCAGGGCGAAGGTGACCAGGTCGTTTTCGAAGCCCGCCTTGCGGTAGCTATCAATTAGCGAGAGCTGATTGCCGGCATTGAGTTTCTGAGCAATCTCAAGCGCCAACTCACTGGCCATTGGGGATTGGAAAAAACTCTGTTTTTGACTCACGAGTCAAAACTATCTGTAAACACCTGGCACTCACCTTGACTGAGTGCTAATAAGGCCCTAAAGTTTTGTTAGCACTCGCAAGGCGAGATTGCTAATTCATGAATCTTTAGAGAAAAAGAAGAGGTCAAAGTGTCGGTTTCTATCAAGCCACTCGAAGATCGCATTGTTGTTCGCCCACTAGAGGCAGAGCAGGTAACTGCATCCGGTCTGGTTATCCCAGACACCGCAAAAGAGAAGCCACAGGAGGCTGAGGTTATTGCCGTAGGCCCAGGTCGCTTCAACGACGATGGTGACCGCATTCCGGTCGACATCAAGGTCGGCGACAAGGTGATTTTCTCCAAGTACGGAGGCACCGAGCTCAAGTACGGCGGCAAGGAGTACCTGGTGCTCTCAGCTCGCGACGTCCTTGCAATCATCGAGGGATAGTCCACTCAATTTCTAGAGAGCGGCCCGGGAAACCGGGCCGTTTTCTTTACCCTAAGCTTTTGACGTGAAACAGCGCTCTCGGGCAACAACGGGATTACTCTTTGGTGTTTCCGCATACCTCATCTGGGGTTCTTTTCCGCTAATCATTACCGCCTCCGCTTTCGCTAACCCACTCGAAACTGTGGTTTGGCGAGTGGTATTTGGATTCTTGTTTGCAGCCCTGTTGGTGAGCATCACCAAGGCCTGGCGCCCCATCATCGAGCTCGCAAAATCGCCAAAAAAACTGGGCTGGATAGCAGTGGCCGCGCTGTTTATCTTCGTCAACTGGGAGACCTACGTCATCGCCGTCGTGACTGGAAACACGATCGAGTCCTCACTTGGCTACTTCATCAATCCTCTGATCACAATCCTCTTTGCCGTGCTAATCCTGAAGGAGAAGCTGCGCCCAATGCAGTGGGTGGCGCTCAGCATCGGCCTTGTTGCAGTTATTGTTCTTACGGTTGATTACGGCAGGCCCCCTTGGTTTGCGCTGATCCTCGCCCTTAGCTTCGCGATTTACTCTCTGGCCAAGAACAAGGTGGGCAAGAGCATTCCTGCACTTCAGTCATTCACCCTGGAGTCTGCCATCGTGATGCCGGTCGCATTGATTCAACTGGCGGTTGTTGCTGCAACCGGTCCCATCATGCTCTTCACCGGCGTCTTTGAAACCTCGGTGCTAATTGGCTTTGGCATTCTTACTGCCATACCACTGATTCTCTTTGGGGCTGCAGCCAGCCGCATTCCATTGGCCTCAATTGGCTTCATTCAATATCTGACTCCCACCCTGCAGTTTCTTACCGCCTACTTCATCCTGCTGGAGCCGATGCCGCCCGCGCGCTGGATTGGATTTGGACTGGTCTGGATCTCTCTTGCGGTGCTTACCTTTGATGCGATCCGCTCTCGCCGCCACGCAATGCCAGTTGTTGAGACCTCATAATTTTTTGAAACAAGATTGTTACTCAACACCTAAATAAACTGAAAACAACTGAAATCGAATAAGTAGTTGTCAATATGCTTCGGATTTCGTTGATTTATGCAAGACAACTTCGAAATGCAAATTGAAAAGTGTGTAAGCGCTTTCGTTCTTGCCTAAGTTCTCAACAAAGTTTTCGCCCCCTTACTAAACTTTGATGAGCAATGTCGGCATTTGCTGGCATTCGCCTTCAATTTGCTATTTCAAGGAGCAAGAATGACCAACAAGAACACTAGGTCGCGCACCGGCCTCAAGGCTCTATCGGCAGCAGGCGTTTTGGCGCTTGGTGCTGCAGTCTTGACTGGTTGTGCACCTGCCACCACCGCTGGCGGCTGTGAGCTAGGTCCAGAGCAGAGCGGAGACCTAACCCTAAAGCTAGGTTCAGCACTGCCACTGACCGGTAACCTCGCATTCCTCGGCCCACCAGAAGAGGCCGGAGCTTTCATGGCTGTTGACGAGATCAACGCTGCTGGCAAGGGCATCACCATTGAGTACACCCCTGGTGACTCTGGTGACACCGACAACAAGGCTTACGACACTGAGATCCCACGTCTGCTATCCGCAGGTGTTGAGGCAATCATCGGTGCCGCATCCTCCGGAACTTCACTGCAGTTCATTGACCGTGTTACCGCTGAGTGTGTGATTCAGTTCTCCCCAGCTAACACCTCTGCAGCGTTCACCACCTACGAAGACCGTGGTCTTTACTTCCGCACCGCACCTTCTGACGTACTTCAGGGTGAGGTTCTAGGAAACCTAGTTGCTGAAGACGGACACCAGCGCGTCTCCCTAATCGTTCTAAACGACGCTTACGGAACCGGTCTTGCTGAGTTCTTCACCACCGCGTTTGAGGCAGCTGGCGGCGAGGTAATCGCAGCTCCTACCTACAACACCGGTGACACCAACTTCACCAGCCAGATCTCTGAGGCTCTTGCAGGCGACCCAGACGCTATCGTTCTGATCACCTTCGACGAGGCAAAGACAATCGTTCCTGAGCTAACCAGCCAGTTCCCAGGAGACAAGCTCTACTTTGTAGACGGTAACCTAACCAACTACTCTGAGGACTTCGCTCCAGGCACCCTAGAGGGTGCAAAGGGTACCTACCCAGGCGTTAACGAGGCCAACATTTCTGACTTCGTTGCTCGCATGGACGCTGACTGGGAGGCACGTGGAAACGCGCCTCTCGAGCTATACGCATACGGTCCTGAGACCTACGACGCAGTTGTGCTTCTAGCACTTGCTGCTCTTGAGGCTCGCAGCACCGAGGGTGCCAACATGGCTGAGAAGCTCCAGGAAGTTTCTGGTGGTTCCGGCAGCGGCACCAAGTGCACCACCTTCGCTGAGTGTGCTGACATCATCAACGGTGGCGGCACTGCTGACTACGACGGTCCTTCGGGCCCAGTCACCTTCAACGAGGTTGGCGACCCAACTCAGGGCAACATCCTGATCCAGCAGTTCGATGGAAACAACGTTCCAGCTACCATTCGTGGCTAGTAACTAGTTCCAACAAAGAATCCCCCCGGGCTTGCCCGGGGGGATTTCTTTATGCACCGACCTTACGGGGTTGGTTCACTTCTAGATTAGTTGCTTGCGACTAGCTACCGAGAGTTCCAAGGTAGAGGCCAATGACCTGAGGGTCATTCAAAAGCTCTCTACCGGACCCTACGACCGCGTCCTTGCCCTGGTCGAGTACATAACCGCGGTCAGCGATCTGAAGGCAGCGTCGGGCGTTCTGCTCGACCATGATGCAGGTAACGCCTGCCTTGTTGATCTCGGACACCCTGAGGAATGCCTCGTCCTGTCTAACCGGTGAAAGACCCGCAGATGGCTCATCCAGGAGCAGCACTGCTGGGTCCATCATGAGCGCGCGACCCATGGCAACCATTTGACGCTCTCCACCGGAGAGTGAGCCAGCGCGCTGCTTGAGGCGCTTGCCCAACTCGGCAAAGATCGAAACCACAAACTCCAAGCGCTCGTTGTAGAGCTTGGGCTGCTGGAAGATACCCATCTGCAGGTTCTCTTCGATGGTTAGGGATGGGAAAACGTTGTTGTTCTGGGGGATAAAGCCAACACCCTTGCGCACCAGCTCGTTGGACTTTAGACCAACGATGGAATCGCCGTTGAGGGTGATTGAACCCTCGCGAACCTTTACCAGTCCAAAGATGGCCTTCAGGAGGGTCGACTTACCGGCACCGTTTGGTCCGATGATTCCGACCAGTTCACCCTTGTCGGCATATAGGTTTGCGCCATTGAGGATGTTGACGCCTGGCAGATAGCCGGCAACTAGGTCCTTGACCTCAACCACTCTCTCGGTCATTTGCCCTCCTCGGGAATGATGTCAATGCGGCCGGTGACCACACCTAGGTCTGTGTCCTGGTGGGAGCCCAGGTAGGCATCGATAACGGCCTGCTCCTTCATGACAGTTTCTGGTGGGCCTTCGGCAACCACCTTGCCCTCTGCCATGACCACTACCCAGTCGGCAATGTGGCGAACCATGTGCATGTCGTGCTCCACGAACAGCACGGTCATGCCCTCTTTCTTGAGGTTGATGACATGGTCGAGTAGGGACTGAGTTAGAGCAGGGTTCACACCGGCCATTGGCTCATCGAGCATTACCAGAACCGGATCTGTCATCAGAGCGCGAGCCATCTCAAGGAGCTTGCGCTGTCCACCCGATAGCGATGCGGCGAAGTCGTCCTTTTTGGTGTCGAGCTTGAAGCGGGTTAGAAGCTCCATCGCCTTGACTTCGATTTCGGCGTCTTGCTTGCGCCAGCGACCTGGGAGAAGTGCGCTGAATAGCGACTCTCCCTTCTGGCCCTTGGCACCGAGCTTCATGTTCTCAAGCACGGTGAGCAAGCTCAACGCCTTGGTGAGCTGGAAGGTGCGAACCTGGCCCAGCTGCGCCACCTTGAACGATGGAACACCGGCTAGCGAGGTTCCCTGGAATGACCAGGTTCCGGTGTCTGGAGAGTCAAAGCCCGTCAGCAGGTTGAATAGTGTGGTCTTACCCGCACCGTTTGGACCAATCAGCGCGGTGATCGCGTTCTTTGGAATCTCGAGGTGCTCGACATCCACGGCGGTGAGACCACCGAAGGTCTTTTTGACGTGGTCGATGACCAGCATGGGATCCTTCTTGCTGCACCCCGGGACTGCGTCGCCGATGTGCAGTCCTGTTGTCTTGTGTGACTGTTCGTTACTTGACAAAGGTCAACTCCCTCTTGTCTCCGAAAATACCTTGAGGTCTGTAGATGACCAGCAGCATCAATCCCAATCCCACCAGCACGAAGCGAAGCGTAGAGGCCTGGGTGGTTGAAACCGGAATGATGCCGGAGATCGCCAGCTGGGATAAGAAGTTTGCCAGGAACGCCTGCAGCACCCAGAAGATAATTGCTCCAATAACTGGACCGAAGATGGTTGCAGCGCCACCGAGAAGTAGCGAGGTCCAGATAAAGAAGGTGAGCGAGGTCACAAACACACCTGGGGAAACGTTCGAGAAGGCTGCGAAGACAATGCCGCCCAAGCCTCCGAAGACTCCACCGATAACCAGTGCCTGCATCTTGTAGGCAAATACGTTCTTACCCAGAGCGCGAACTGCATCCTCATCCTCGCGAATACCCTTGATGACGCGACCCCAAGGGGAGCGCATAAGGGCCCAGAGTAGCCAGAGACAAAGGCCCAGAATCGCAAGCCCAAAGGTGAGCACCCAAACGGTTTGCTCATTGAAGGTCAGCGGGCCGAAACCGTAGGTGCCAACCGGGAATGGGTTCGAGTTCTGGAAGCCAGAACCATCAGGCCTGGCGTTGAAACCAAACAGTCCGTCCGCACTACCCGTGACATCAGTGAACGCGGTCGTTAGGAACAGCAAGCGGGCAATCTCTGCCGCGGCAATGGTCACAATGGCAAGGTAGTCACCACGCAATCTAAGGGTTGGAAGCCCCAGGGCAATCGCAAACAGAATTGAGCCCACGACACCAACTAGCATTCCAGCCCACCATGGCAAGCCAAAGGTGAGAACTGCAATGGCGTAACCGTAGCCACCAATTGCCATAAAGCCAGCGATACCGAAGTTGAGCAGTCCGGCAAAGCCGAAGTGCATCGCCAAACCAAGAGCCGCAAGCGCGAAGGCGATTGTGGTTGGCGTTAGGAACGCCTGAATGGTGTTATTGAGAATTGATCCCCAGTCCATGCTCTACTCCTACCCAATCCTTTGTTTCCGGCCAAGCAGACCCTGAGGCCTTACTAGAAGCACAACAATCAGCACCACGAGAGCTGCAACGTACTTGAGATCTGATGGGATCAACAAGCCCGAGGTCTCGATCAGAATTCCCACAATCAGAGCTCCCAAGAGGGCTCCAAACGCAGTTCCCAAGCCACCAAGAACAACGGCAGCGAAAATCAGCAGCAAGATCTGAGTTCCCATGTCCCACTTGATACCCGGACGGAAGTAGGCCCAGAGCACACCGGCTAGACCAGCCATGGCAGCTGCGATGACCCAGACGATTCGAATCACGCGGTCAACGTCGATACCCGATGCTGCTGCAAGGTCTGGATTGTCTGAGATCGCGCGGGTTGCCTTGCCGGTCTTGGTCTTGAGTAGCCAGAAGGCGAAGAAGGCAATAACCGAAATCGAGAGTGCCATTGAAACGAGATCTGTGACGCTGAGTGCAACAGCTCCAAACAACGGGATCTTTGGCGAGTCAAAGCCCGGAAGTTGCTCAGTGCCACCACCAACGAAGAACTGGATGATGTAGCGCAGCATGAGCGACAGTCCGATCGAAACGATCATGAGCTGAACGATGCCGAGGCCCTTCTTGCGAACGGGTCGCCAGAGCCCTACATCCAAGGTCCAGCCAAATGCGGCAGAGAGTGCCACTCCAACCGGAATCGCTGCCCAAATTGGCAAGCCTGCACTGACAAGTAGGAAGGTCGAAACGGCACCGAAGGTCACCATCTCACCGTGCGCAAAGTTTGAAAGACCGGTGGTTCCAAATACCAGGGACAAGCCAACGGCAGCAAGACCGAGCATCAAACCAAAGTTGATTCCGTAGATCACGCGAGAAACGATTTGGTCAAACATCGAGGTTTCGTTGCGAGCGGTATCACCGATGAAGAAGTTCATGACTACGCGGTCACTGTTACCGAACTGCACTTCCTGGGTCGCTCCACCCTCAACTCCAACTTCGGAGGAGGGAAGCGTGGCCTCATCGATTGTTACTGAGTATGCACCGCGGACCGGAACGCCGATGAAGTATCTTCCGCGCTCGTCGGTCACGGTCTCAGCGGAGTAACCTTCACCCTGCAGCGTGATGCGAACACCTTGAATGGGCTCACCCTCGATGCGGACGTTACCCGTTACCGCGTCTGGAAACTCTTCGCCCACTGAGTCAGCGTTCGCAGGAGTCACGGCTAGGCCGAAACCCACAAACACCGAAACGATGCTGAAAATAAGCAATTTCAGCAAACCCTGAGATTTGCCTTTAGAGAGGAAATTCACTCGTCCTCCATGTCCATTGAGCCACCTTGCCCACTTTTGTCCCTGAAAAAGGGTATTGGAAAACAATAGCAGGGCAACAGATTTCGTGAATGCGCTCACCTTTGGATCGTCTCTTAACCTTGGTGCTGGTCGACGGGGCATAGGTAGGATTGGGGTAGTTGACGGCCATCAAGTTGTGAGGTTTTTGTGGAATTACCAGACCCATTCTCTCTAGTAGGCCTGACCTATGACGACGTCTTGTTGTTGCCTGGTCGTTCAGACGTAATCCCCTCCGGAGTGAACACCGCGACCCAGGTCACCCGGAACATCTCCATCAACATCCCGCTGATTTCCTCTGCCATGGACACCGTAACCGAAGCGCGAATGGCGATCGCCATGGCTAGGCAGGGTGGCCTCGGAATCCTGCACCGCAACCTCTCTATAGATCAGCAAGCAGGTCAGGTTGATCTCGTAAAACGTTCAGAGGCCGGCATGGTTTCGCACCCGGTCACCACAACCCCCTACGCCACCATTCAGGAAGTAGATGACCTCTGTGGGAAGTACCGCGTCTCGGGACTTCCGGTTATCGATGAGGATGGCGTGCTGGTTGGAATCGTCACAAACCGTGACATGAGGTTTGTTCTAGAGGTGCAGCGCACGACCACCTTGGTGAAAGACGTGATGACCCCGATGCCACTAATTGTTGGCAAGGTTGGTATCAATCCAGACGAGGCGATGGCTCAGTTGGCGCAACACCGCATCGAGAAGCTGCCACTGATTGATGACAACGGCAAGCTTCGCGGTTTGATTACAGTCAAGGACTTTGACAAGAGTGAGAAGTATCCAAACGCCTCCAAAGACGGAGCCGGAAGGCTCTTGGTTGGTGCGGCAGTTGGCGTTGGCCCAGATGCCTGGGAGCGTGCCATGGCACTGGTCGAGGCGGGCGCAGACGTGCTAGTCGTTGACACCGCGCACGGACACAACTCCGCTGTGCTCGAGATGATCACCAAGTTAAAGAGTGAACCATTCGCAAAGCACGTAGATGTCATTGGTGGCAACATCGCCACCAAGGAGGGCGCTCAGGCGATCATCGACGCCGGAGCAGACGGCGTCAAAGTCGGCGTTGGCCCAGGTTCGATTTGCACCACTCGCGTGGTGGCCGGTGTCGGAGTGCCTCAGGTCACCGCCGTGTATCTTGCAGCCCAGGCTGCCAGAGCTGCAGGGGTTCCCGTGATCGCCGATGGTGGCCTGCAGTATTCGGGAGACATTCCAAAGGCCCTGGTTGCCGGAGCAAATTCGGTCATGCTCGGCTCACTTTTGGCCGGCACTGATGAGGCTCCTGGAGACATTACATATGTATCGGGTAAGCAGTACAAGACTTACCGTGGCATGGGATCTCTTGGTGCGATGCAGTCCCGTGGTCAGCAGCAGTCTTTCTCGAAGGATCGCTACTTCCAGGACGACGTGCTGCGTGAGGACAAGCTGGTACCTGAGGGTATCGAAGGTCGAGTTCCTTACCGTGGCACTGTGGCCTCAGTCGTGCACCAACTTATTGGTGGTCTTAGGGCTTCAATGGGTTACGTCGGCGGCGGCACAATTCCAGAGCTGCAGGAGCGCGGCAAGTTTGTTCGCATCACCGCAGCAGGACTTAGGGAGTCTCACCCACACGATATTCAAATGACTATCGAGGCCCCGAACTACGGCACTCGATAGGAGGCCCAAAATGAATGAAGTAGAAATCGGCAGGTCCAAGCGCGCGATTCGCGGCTACGCCTTTGATGATATTGCGGTAGTTCCCACCCGCAGAACTCGCGACCCCGAAGATGTCTCAACCAACTGGTCTATCGATGCCTACAGCTTCGGACTCCCAGTCGTCGCAGCACCGATGGACTCAGCAATGAGTCCAGCAACGGCGATAGAGATGGGTCGCCTTGGTGGCCTGGGTGTTTTAGACCTTGAAGGACTTTGGACTCGCTACGAGGATCCAACTCAGCAGCTCAGCGAGATTGCCAACGCCAAGCCCGAGGATGCAACAGCAGTGTTGCAGCGGGTCTACTCCAAGCCAGTGCAGCCAGAACTGATTGCTAAGCGCCTAAGTGAAATCCGAGCGGCAGGCGTGACAGTTGCCGGAGCGCTTTCCCCGCAGCGCACCGCAGAGTTTGCCAACGTGGTGATCAAAGCCGGCGTTGACATGTTTGTGATTCGCGGCAACACCGTATCGGCCGAGCACGTCTCGAAGACCGTCGAACCGTTGAACCTCAAGGAGTTCATCTACAAGCTGGATGTCCCAGTGATTGTTGGTGGCGCAGCCACCTACACCGCTGCCCTGCACCTGATGCGCACCGGCGCTGCTGGCGTGCTGGTTGGTTTTGGTGGTGGCGCAGCCTCCGCAACTCGCAAGGTTCTGGGCATTCACGCACCGATGGCAACCGCGGTTGCTGACGTTGCGGCAGCAAGGCGCGACTACATGGATGAGTCCGGAGGTCGTTACGTTCACGTCATCGCCGATGGTGGCCTGGGTCACTCAGGAGACATCGTCAAGGCGATTGCTTGCGGTGCAGATGCTGTGATGCTTGGAACGGTTTTGGCACGCGCTGCCGAAGCACCGGGCCAGGGCTGGCACTGGGGTCAAGAAGCAGTGAACACCAAGCTGCCACGTGGTAACCGAGTCTGGGTTGGAACCGAAGGGCCTTTGGCTGAGATCATGAATGGCCCTGCCCACAACGCCAACGGAACGGCCAACCTGATCGGCGCACTCAAGCGCTCAATGGCGACAACCGGTTACTCGGACGTCAAGGAATTCCAGCGCGTAGACGTAGTCCTCAACCCCTACCAGTAGATGAAGCCGAGCTTCTGGGAAGTCGCTCGCAGGCCTAAGTGGCTTGCAGGGTTGCTACTGGCGGCGATTGTTGCGGTGGTCTTCGCAGGTTTGATGCAGTGGCAACTAGATCGAACTTTCAATGTTGTCGGCGTCTCCATCGAGGAGCGAGCTCCGGTGCCGTTGGAGAATCTGGCTGCGCCAGCAAAGCTGCAACCCTTCGCCTTTGACCGTCTTGTCACAGCCGAGGTCGAGATAGATGCAGACAATGCCTTCGTCGCTTCGGATCGCCTCCAATTGGTCAACGGCGAATCGGTTCGTGGTTATTGGGTGGTGACCAACTCATTCGTTGATGAAGCTTCGCTCACTTTGGCCATCGGCTTCACCACTGATCTTGAGATTGCTCGGTCGGTGGCCAAGAGTCTTGAACCACAAACAGTGGAAGTTCTGGGTTACGTCCAACCAACCGAGGCAGTGAAGCCTCGCGTTGATGGGGTGCTCGGTTCGGTGGTGCTGGGGGAGTTAGTGAATCTCTACTTCCAAGAGCCCACACCGAGCTACCCGATCTATTTGATCCTTCAGGACGGGGTTGAGACAGAGCTAGATCAGATTTCGATTGAGATTCGCCAGCAAGAGACTGAAATCAACTGGCTCACCGCGTTTTACGCGGTCGAGTGGGCCTTTTTTGCTCTGGCCGCTTTCTACGTTTGGTGGCGCATGATCCAAGATGCCCGTATTCGTGAATCTGAGTCCGCCACTTCAGCAAGCGCTTCGGAGTAATCAACAGATGTTCGTAGGTCAGGTCTCAATCCAGGACCCCCTTGGTTTGCATGCTCGTCCTGCAGGGGAGATAGTGCGGCTGTCCCGAGAACTTGGCATCGCAATTCGCCTGGGGAGGCCGGGTGCAGCCCTTGTTTCGGCAAACGGCCCGCTCGCTCTGCTGGCACTGAAGCTCAAAACTGGCGACCATGTGACTGTGGAGATTGAGTCTTCTGATAGCGAGCAGGTCACTCAGGTTATGGCTCGGCTCCAAGAGATCTTGAAGGGTTGAGTGCCTTGAAAGAGATTCGCACGCTCAAGGGAGTCGGAGTTGGACTTCGTTCCCAACTAGGCGAGGTCTTTACTGTTCAAAAGACTTCCCCAAATACGAGTCCTAGCTCCGAGACTAAAGGCGTTCAGGAAGAAACACGAGCTCTGCAGCGAGCCATTGCAAAAGTCTCGTCCCAACTAAATCAACTTCAACAGAAGGCGGAGCCGACTGCTCGCGATGTTCTTATCGCTTTAGACATGATGCTCAACGATGTCAGCCTCATAGAAAAAGCCGAACGGGAGATTCTTTTTGGGAGTAGCGCTTCGGAAGCATTCTTTGCAGCTGTAAGAGAGTTCGAAGAGTTGGTCTCTCCAGACCCGGTGCTCATGGAAAGAGCAGCGGACCTTAGGGACCTGGCCGATCAAGTGGCGGGAGCGATTTCAGGAGTGGCAACTGCTCTGGTTCTCCCTGAACAAGGGGAGCTCGTCCTTGTCGCAACTGATATCTCGGCGATTGAGATCATGCAGTTGACGCCAGCGGTGGTGGGGGTGATAACTCAGTTTGGTGGGCCAACCTCCCACGCTGCAATCATGTGTCGAGCGATGGACATACCCATGTTGGTTGCTTGTTCTGAGGCGCCTCAGTTGCGCTCTGGAGAGTGGGTGCTGCTTGATCCGGTCGCAGATCGCGCTGTCGTGGGGGGTACCTATGACCTTTCCACGCAGCCCATGAGTTTTCAGGCGAGCATGCCCGAGCCGCTAATCCCAGTCTTCGCCAACATTGGTTCGATGGAAGATGCCAGTTTGGCCACAGCCTCTCGAGCCACAGGCGCCGGGCTGGTTCGAACCGAGCTGCTCTTTTTGGGAAGTAGCCACAGACCTACTCGTGATGTGCAGGCGCGCATCTACCGCGACCTCTTCGAGCGCTGTCCAGCTGGACCGATTGTGATGAGAACCTTTGACGTGAGCGAAGACAAACCGCTGGCTTTCTTGAGTGAGAACCTGACCGACAATCGCTCATGGAAGGAGCCAGGTGAGGAACTAATAGCTGAGCAGCTCAGCAGCCTGGTTCAGGCACAGCTCTCCTCCGGCAGAGAGATATGGGTAATGGCGCCAATGGTCTCAGACGCGAGCCAGGCGTTGGAGTTCATCAAGCTCGCTCGCTCGGTTGGTGACTTTCGAATCGGAGTGATGGTCGAGGTGGCAACTTTGATCAAGGATCTCGCCTTACTTCAGGGACAACTCGATTTCATCTCGGTTGGTACCAACGACCTCCTCAACTCCTTGATGAAGTCAGATCGATTGAACCCCGAGGACCTCTCCCAAACCAGCCACTGGCAGCCTGCCTTGATCTCGGCGCTCGCCGAGATTGCGGGGATTTGTTCGGACGCAGGAATCCACTCCGGGGTTTGCGGCGAGAGCGCATCGGACCCCGCTTTCAGCATCGTGCTTGCCGGGCTCGGTTTCAACTCGGTGTCCGCATCGCCATCGCAGGTTGGACAGGTTCGCGCGGCCCTGTCGAGCGTAAGTGAGAGTCAAGCACGTGAGGTTGCAGCAGCTGCGCAACTGGGGCTGAGTGCTGATCAGTCAAAGACTTTGGCTCTAGCAAAACTGGCAGGTTTCCAAGGCTAAACTTGCCAGCATGCCGCTAGCACAAAGCCAAATCGAACCAGCCAAGAGGCTGCTTCGGTATTTCAAGATCTCCTCTTACGTCACCGGAATCTTCTTGATCTTGTTGATGATCACCTGGGGCATCAGAAGGCTGCCATTTTTGGGCTTCGATCTCTGGCTCTTGGGCCCAAACGGCTTCATCACCTTTGAGAGTTACGGCGTTGAGGGTGAAGGACTTCCAGATACGGGATACAACCTCACGGTCTGGATCCTGATTGTTCACGGCTGGCTCTACGTTGTCTATCTCCTGGTTGATTTCAGGATGTGGACAATCATGCGCTGGCCTGTCTTTAGGTTCCTCGTGATTGCACTCGGTGGCGTGGTTCCACTTCTGAGCTTCTTCACCGAGGCTCACTACCAAAAGCTTGCCCAGCGCGAGATTCTCGAAGCGGAGCAACGCTCGTGAGCACGGTCCTAGTTGTTGACTTCGGCGCGCAGTATGCGCAGCTAATTGCCCGCAGGGTTCGCGAAGCAAGCATCTACTCCGAGATTGTCCCTCACACGATTACCGCTCGCGATATTCAAGCAAAGTCACCTGCGGCGATCATTCTTTCCGGAGGGCCATCGAGCGTGTACGAACCTGGTTCACCCCAGCTCGATCCCGCAATTCTTGAGCTTGGAATTCCAATCCTTGGCATCTGCTACGGGTTCCAGGTCTTAGCTCAGAACCTTGGTGGCAAAGTCGATCAGACCGGTAAGCGAGAGTATGGCGCAACCGATCTTGAAGTTGGTTCTGGCGGCATCCTGCTCGGAAACCAACCTAGCGTGCAGGTTTGCTGGATGAGTCATGGTGATCAGGTTGTCGCGGCACCCGCCGGGTTTGAGGTTCTGGCTTCAACGAGGACCACCCCGGTTGCAGCCTTTGAGTCAAAGGAAAAGCGCATCTTCGGTGTTCAGTGGCACCCTGAGGTCAAGCACTCTCAAGAGGGACAAAAGGTACTAACCAACTTCCTTTACAACGGTGCTGGGCTATCGCCAACCTGGAACTCGGGCAACGTTATTGCAGAACAGGTCGAGAAGATTCGCGAACAGGTTGGTGACGCCAGAGTCATATGTGGGCTCTCTGGAGGCGTCGACTCTGCAGTTGCTGCAGCACTGGTTCACAAAGCAGTTGGCGATCAGCTGGTTGCGGTTTTTGTAGATCACGGTCTGCTTCGCAAGGGTGAGCGCGAGCAGGTGGAGCGGGACTATGTTGCCGCGACCGGCATCAGGCTGGTGACGGTAGACGCAGAGGAGACCTTCCTCAGTGCACTCAAGGGGGTTTCTGATCCCGAGCAAAAGCGCAAGATCATTGGTCGCGAGTTCATAAGAACCTTCGAGCAGGCCGAGGCCCAGTTGGTTGCCGAGGCAAAGGCCGACAATCGACCAATTAGGTTTTTGGTGCAGGGAACCCTCTACCCGGATGTTGTTGAGTCTGGTGGTGGGGTGACCGCGGGCATCAAGTCTCACCACAACGTTGGTGGACTTCCGGACGACATGCAATTCGAGTTGGTAGAGCCCCTAAGAACCCTGTTCAAAGACGAGGTGCGCGCAATTGGTGCCGAACTCGGTTTGCCCAAGGAGATCGTTGGTAGGCATCCATTCCCGGGTCCCGGACTCGGTATTCGCATTGTGGGTGAGGTCACCAAGGAGCGACTGGAACTGCTGCGAGATGCTGATGCGATTGTTCGTGAGGAGCTAACCGCAGCGGGTATGGATCAGGAGATCTGGCAGGCACCCGTAGTCCTGCTAGCCGATGTCCGATCGGTCGGAGTGCAGGGCGATGGCAGAACCTATGGCCACCCGATCGTTCTCAGGCCAGTGTCCTCAGAGGATGCCATGACCGCTGACTGGTCAAGACTGCCCTATGACCTGCTCGCCAAGATTTCCAACCGCATCACCAACGAGGTGTCAGGGGTGAATCGAGTCGTGCTGGACATCACCTCGAAACCCCCGGGCACGATCGAGTGGGAGTAGCGGTGCTGGTTTTCGGACATCGCGGTGCCTGCGGCTACTTGCCCGAGAACACCATGGAGTCCTTCGAACTCGCATTCCAGCTCGGGGCAGATGCGATTGAGTTCGATGTGGTCATAACCAAAGACCACAGGGCCGTCATCTGTCACGATAGGGAACTGAACCTGGTGACCAACATTGGCGAAAAGGCCTTTCTGTCGCAGCGCGTAGACGAGCTCAACTTCGAAGACGTTCGGCAGCTCAAAGCCGTTGAGCGATACCCCGAAGGCAGACCAGATTCCCACGAGCACTCTGGCGAGTTTGGAATCCCGAGCCTCAGAGATGTTCTGGCAAACCCGGCTTTCGATGGCAAGCACTTAATCATTGAGCTCAAATACGGAGAGCCCTTTCTCGAGGCTGGGCTGGATGTGGCGAAGGCCGCCGCCGATGAAATTTTTGCCAGCACGGTGTTTGAGCGCGGAATCAGAATCACGATGGAATGCTTCGAGTTTGAAATCTTGAAGCGAGCCAAGGTTCTGATTGGCGATGTGGTTGATTACGTTTTTCTA
This sequence comes from Aquiluna sp., assembly GCA_964202305.1. Taxonomy (GTDB): domain Bacteria; phylum Actinomycetota; class Actinomycetes; order Actinomycetales; family Microbacteriaceae; genus Aquiluna. Next base: position 3,381 of record CAXNHX010000009.1, on the reverse strand, counting down.
GCCGCTCCCGACACTCTCCCCGCGGGTGACTCAGAGATCACCGATGAGTATCTGGCGAGCATTCGAGAAAACTTCGATGGCCTATCGGTTGCGATTCCGATGGTGCTGCAATCAGACCTAGTTTCACGAACCAAAGCGCTTGGAATGCCGATCTATGCCTACACCGCAAGAACTGAAACCGCCGAGGGAGATGTCTCGGGCTGGTTCCAGCGCCTAATTGCGACCGGAGTGGATGGCATTTTCGCCGATCAGCCAGACGAGCTGATAAAAGTCCGCGACGCACTCTAGGCTTTTGCGCGTGCAGCTCAGTCCCCTTTTCCCAAACGACCCCAATCAGCTATTGCAGGGGTTGAATCCTGAGCAGACCAAGGCGGTGCTGCACCGCGGACCGGCTCTGTTGATTGTCGCCGGTGCTGGTTCTGGAAAGACCCGCGTACTGACGCACCGCATTGCCCACCTGCTAGCCAACAAGGAAGTCTGGCCGTCCCAGATATTGGCAATCACCTTCACCAACAAGGCTGCCTCGGAGATGCGCGAACGAGTTGAGCAACTAATCGGCTCTCCGAGTGAGGGAATGTGGATCAAGACTTTCCACTCTGCCTGCCTGCAGATTCTTAGGCGCGAGGCTGATCGCTTGGGGCACGATGCCAACTTCAGCGTCTATGACACCGGCGATACCAGAGCTCTTCTGAAGCGACTGTTGCGCGAGGCCGGGGCTGAAGACGCTGACATCAAGCCGCAGCAAGCCGCCGCCATCATCTCCAATGCGAAGAATGACCTTAAGGACGCCGAGGATTTCTCGCGCAATGCTGATCGCTCGAACCCCAAGGAGCGCATTGTCTCCGAGGTCTTTCAGGCCTACAGCCAGGAACTCAAACGCAACAATGCGTTTGACTTCGATGACCTGATTGCTGAGACGGTTCACCTCTTCCGCGCTTTCCCCGAGGTCAGAGCCCGATACCAAAAGCGTTTCCGCCATGTGCTGGTGGATGAGTATCAAGACACCAATCACGCTCAATATGCCCTGATTCGGGAGTTCACCAGAGCCCTCCCGGATGAGTATGCAAATTACGACGAGAAGACAGGCGAGCAGCTAGCGCCCGCAGACCTCACCGTGGTTGGTGACTCCGATCAGTCGATCTATGCCTTCCGCGGAGCGGACATTCGAAACATCACCGAGTTTGAGCGTGACTTCCCAGGGGCTGCGACCGTGCTCTTGGAGCAGAACTATCGCTCCACGCAAAACATCCTCTCCGCAGCCAATGCCGTCATCTCGCAAAACCCATACCGACCGGCAAAGAACCTCTGGACGGACCAGGGCTCGGGAGACAAGCTCACCCTGTTCACAGCGTTTGATGAGCGCAACGAGGCCGCATTCGTAGTTGATCGGGTCAAGTCCCTGCATGCCGAAGGGGTCAACTACCGAGACATGGCAGTGCTCTATCGCACCAACGCTCTGACTCCATCACTGGAAGCCGAGCTCAAGGTTCAGCGCATCCCCTATGCCGTCATCGGTGGTTTGAAGTTCTTTGAGCGCAAAGAAATCAAGGACGCCCTGGCTTACCTTTCAGCGGTCTCTAACGCCCGTAATGATGAAGCCGTTCGCAGAGTCATCAACCTTCCAGCCCGCGGCATTGGGGATAAGACCGAGATCAAGATTGCTCAGTTTGCGAGAGCCAATGAGCTCTCTTTCCGCCAGGCGCTGGTGCGATCCTCGGAACTCGGACTCGGTCCAAAGTTGATGGCATCGGTTCAGAGCTTTGGGGAACTGTTGAATGAGATGGAGGCGCTAACCGCAACCGACGGGCCGGCCGACATCCTGAAGTTTGTGTTGCAGCGCTCTGGTTACCGAGCGGAGCTCGAAGCATCCCGGGATCCTCAAGATGAAGCTCGCGTTGAAAACCTCGATGCGCTTTTGGGTCAGCTCTATGAGTGGCAGGCCCAATTCCCAGAAGGGACCGTTGCGGACTACCTGGCCGAAGTCACCCTGGCGGCAGCTGCCGATGAGATTGAAGATGAATCGGGAACGCTCTCACTGATGACCCTGCACACCGCCAAGGGGCTGGAGTATGACGTGGTGTTCCTGATTGGTCTGGAGCAGGGCACCCTTCCTCACATTCGCTCCTTCGATGAACCGGGGGGTCTGCAGGAAGAGCGCCGGTTGATGTATGTGGGAATGACCAGAGCGCGCAAGCGCCTTCTGATCTCGAACGCCCTGCAGCGCACGCTGTTTGGAAACACCGCGAGCTTCATCCCATCGAGCTTCCTCTCGGACATTCCCAACGACCTGGTTGAGAGTGAGGGAACTGAGCGCTCCATCTCGACAACCACCTACTCCAGACCGAGAGAGCGAACGAGTTGGGCTGGCGCCATCAACGCCCCAAGCGCGGTTCGTGACAATAAGGATTTGACGCTCGAAGTTGGCGACAAAATCTCGCACGATGCCTTTGGCGAGGGTCAGGTTATTTCCGTGAGTGGAAATCCTCCCAAGCAGACCGCCGAGATCCGCTTCGACAACGGTGTGACCAAGCGTTTATTGGTCAAAATGGCACCAATTGTGAAGCTTTAGAGTTCGGCGAGGGCTTGCTTCACTAGACTCTAAACATCATCCGTTGGCTCAAGAAATGAATTTGTAATCGTGGATCTTTTTGAATATCAAGCCCGCGACCTGTTTGAAGCATATGGGGTTCCAGTGCTGCAGGGAGCTATTGCAGACACCCCAGAAGAAGCAGAGGCAGCCGCCGCCAAGATTGGTGGAACTGTTGTCGTAAAGGCTCAGGTCAAGACCGGTGGCCGAGGCAAAGCTGGCGGCGTCAAGGTCGCTCACTCCCCAAGTGAAGCTCGCGAAAAGGCCGAGCAAATTCTTGGTCTAGACATCAAGGGTCACGTCGTGAAGCGAGTGATGATTGCCCAGGGTGCCTCCATCGACAAGGAGTACTACTTCTCAGTCTTGCTAGACCGCTCGAACCGCACCTTCCTATCGCTCTGCAGCGTTGAGGGTGGCATGGAGATTGAGCAGCTTGCAGTGGAGCGCCCAGAAGCCCTGGCTCGCATTCCAATCTCGGCCGTTAGCGGTATCGACAAGGCCAAGGCTGTGGAGATTGCTCGAGCGGCCAAGTTTGATGAGTCACTGGTCGACAAGGTTGCCGATGTTTTCGTAAAGCTATACGAGGTCTTCGAAAAAGAGGATGCCACTCTGGTTGAGGTGAACCCGCTGGTGCTAACCACCTCTGGTGACATCGTGGCCTTAGACGGCAAGGTCACCCTCGACGAGAACGCCGAGTTCCGCCACGAGCGCGACTCGATGGAGCGCGACTCCCTCGACCCGCTCGAGGCCAAGGCCAAGGCGATGGATCTGAACTACGTGAAGCTTGACGGCCA